>NZ_DBMCYK010000020.1:0-51591 GCF_056978975.1 Candidatus Limimorpha avicola | reverse complement strand
TTGCTGAATGACCCTTCTGAGTTGCTTGCCATCCTCCTCCTCCCTTTCCGCTACGCTCCAAGGACGGAGGAGGATGGTTGCACTTCTATCTTGAATCTATACATTATTTGTATCTTAAAATTGAACAAATGTGGTGAAATTTCAACCTTTGGGGATAAAAGTAGCGTTTTCAGGGGTAAAGATGCCGTTTTCAGGGGTGAAAATCCATATATTATGGTAAATTGTCAGAAAATAATACGAATAAAAAACATTTTGCATGTCTTATTTCATTATCTTCAGTACTAAAAACATATTAATATTACAACTTTATGTTAAATAAATATTAATATTTTTCTTCTTTTATAAAATGTTAAAAAATATTAACAATATTGCTTTTAAAATCATAAGAAACAATGTACTAAAAATATTTTCATATCAAAATAGAATGCAGTGTAAAAAATTTTTAAAAGAAAAACACCCAATATGGAATAAAAGTCAGGATAAAAAATGTAAATTTGCGAAAAAATAAGGCAAGACATACGATGACAGAGAAAAAGGCAGATGATACCCCTTTGATGAAACAATATTATTCATTCAAAGCAAAATATCCTGAAGCCATGTTACTTTTCAGGGTTGGAGATTTTTATGAAACTTTTGGAGACGATGCACTAAAAGCATCTAATGTGTTGGGAATAACACTTACACGCAGGTCCAACGGTTCTTCCACAGGCTCTGAAATGGCAGGATTCCCGTTTCATTCTTTGGACACATATCTTCCAAAATTAGTACGTGCCGGCATCAAAGTCGCCGTTTGCGACCAACTTGAGAATCCACAAACGACAAGAAAATTAGTGAAACGCGGCATAGTAGAACTTGTAACTCCCGGCGTTACCTACGACGACAACGTATTGCAGCAAAAAGAAAACAACTTTCTTGCTTCCATACATATAGATGGCAAAGAATCAGGCATTGCTTTCTTAGACATATCAACAGGCGAGTTTTATCTGACACAGGGAAACAACGAATACATAGACAAACTGTTGCAAAATTTCAATCCATCGGAAGTCTTGTGCCAACGCAACAAACGCAAAGACTTCATAGACAACTTCGGAGACAAACATTATCTGACACTATTCGACGATTGGGTGTTTACGGATGACTATGCCAACGATATTCTGACAAAGCATTTCAACACTACATCATTGAAAGGTTTCGGTGTCGATGATTTCCCCAAAGGTATTGTAGCTGCCGGTGCTGCAATACATTATCTTCATGAGACTCAGCATGACAAAATAAACCATATCAATTCTCTGTCTCGAATCGATGAAGGACAGTATGTGTGGCTCGACAAATTCACTGTAAGAAATCTGGAATTGTTGAACTCGTCATATAACAATGCAAAAACTCTCATAGATATCATAGACAAAACGGTATCCCCAATGGGGAGCCGACTCATGAGACGATGGCTGTCATTGCCTTTAAAAAACAAAGAACAGATAACATCGCGTCTCAACATAGTTGAATATTTTGTAAAACATAACGAATTGATTTCTGAATATCAGGAAGCCATGAGGTTAGTAGGCGATTTGGAACGACTGATATCCAAGGTTTCATTGGCAAGAATCAATCCAAGGGAAATGTTGCAGATCTCAAGAGCTCTTGAACAGATCGTCATAATAAAGAATTTGTGTAAGGCATCGGACAACGATTCTCTGAAAGCCATGGGAGAACAACTCAACCCTTGCGACAGTCTGCGCGAACGTATCAAAAGAAGTTTGAAAAACGATGCCCCGGCACTGATATCCAAAGGCAACTTCATAGCCGATGGCATTGACAACGAACTCGACGAGTTACGCAATCTGTCGCGTTCAGGTAAAGAATATCTGATGACCATACAAAAAAGAGAAAGTGAGGCTACTGGCATATCTTCTTTAAAGATAGGTTACAACAACGTTTTCGGTTATTATCTTGAAGTAACACATACTCATAAAGACAAGGTGCCTTCAGAATGGATAAGAAAACAGACATTGGCAAATGCGGAACGTTATATCACTGAAGAACTCAAAGAATATGAGCAGAAGATATTAGGCGCTGAAGAAAGAATTCAAGCCATTGAAGAGAGAATTTACATGCAACTGATAAACGACACTGCTGAATTTGTGGCGCCAATTCAGATAAATGCCTCCGTGACGGCACGGTTGGATTGCCTCGTAAGTTTTTCCGATATCTCCATAACCAATGGATACGTAAGACCTGATATTGACGAGTCATTCGTGATAGACATCAAGGATGGACGTCATCCCGTTATAGAAAAGATGTTGCCTGCCGGAGAAGACTATATAGCCAACGACATATACCTTGACCGTGAGAAACAACAGATCATCATCATCACAGGACCAAACATGTCGGGCAAATCCGCATTGCTGAGGCAGACAGCTCTCATAGTACTTATGGCACAGATAGGATGTTTTGTCCCGGCACAGTCGGCACGCATAGGAATAGTGGACAAGATATTCACACGAGTAGGCGCAAGCGACAATATATCTTCCGGAGAATCAACATTTATGGTAGAGATGAATGAGACAGCAAGCATATTGAACAACATGTCAAACAGAAGTCTCATACTTCTCGATGAGATAGGCAGAGGAACAAGTACATACGACGGCATCAGCATAGCATGGGCGATAACGGAATACCTTCATGAACATCAATATTACAGACCGAAAGTGTTGTTCGCCACGCATTATCATGAACTTAACGAGATGGAGGCTTCATTTTCAAGAATCAAAAACTACCATGTCAGCGTCAAAGAAGTTGGTAACAAAGTGATATTCCTGCGCAAATTGAAGAGAGGCGGCAGTGCACACAGTTTCGGAATACATGTGGCAGCAATGGCGGGAATGCCGAGAAAAGTCATCGACCGCGCCGACAAATTACTATCCATGTTGGAAAAGACACATTCACATGACTCACTCAATGAAGCGACAGCAAACAGCAAAAAAGGCGACGACATGCAGTTGAGTTTCATACAACTCGACGACCCATTGCTTTTACAGATAAAAGAAGACATATTGAACATCAACATAGACACCTTGACACCTGTAGAGGCATTGATGAAGCTTAATGAGATAAAACGGTTATTAAAAAACTGATATCTTTACAATGTAAATTTTGTTATATTCAAATAAAAAACAATCATTGCAGTCCGATAAAGGTTGTTCTTTAGTATCTATATAAAAGACAATCGCTTTAGACAACGAATCATATTATCAACATAATGTAGATACGCCATGATATGACGTCTCTACTTCTTTGGAATCCGGCAAATTATTATAAATCATTGATCATCAAAACAAAACCGCAATATAAGCCTTCTTATGATTTGATAACATATAAATTTGATTTTCAAGATATTATAAATAAACATAAAAATTTTGTCGAACAATAATAAAAAAACAATAAAAGTAATCAAATAAACGAAATATATATAACATATTGACAATCATCTTTTTCAAAAAAAAGTAAAAAAAATCTTGACATAAGAAAAAAAATAACTAATTTTGCACCGCAAATCAAGCGGAAATAGCTCAGTTGGTAGAGCACGACCTTGCCAAGGTCGGGGTCGCGAGTTCGAGTCTCGTTTTCCGCTCCAAAATGCAAGACGCGGAAATAGCTCAGTTGGTAGAGCACGACCTTGCCAAGGTCGGGGTCGCGAGTTCGAGTCTCGTTTTCCGCTCAACATCCCGGTTTCATGATCGGGATTTTTTTCAGGATGCCTAAGTGGCGGAATTGGTAGACGCGCCGGACTTAAAATCCTGTGTCCTTTTAGGACGTGCCGGTTCGATCCCGGCCTTGGGTACACCTTAATTATAATAATAGCGTATCGGTGCCGACACGCTATTATTTTTTGATTCACCAAATCATCACTATTCTGCTGATAAATTCATGTTTTTGAAATAAAGGTTTTAAAGTCAATGACAACAAACTGCCTTCAAAGTTAATTTTATTATCTTCAATAAATTATCACCTGTTTATTATCAATTTCCCGCTTCGACTCTTTTCTCCTATGCTTATCGTATAAAAATACATTCCACTCGGCATTCCTTCCGTCCCAATCACTATTTCTCCCTCTCCTTCCATCTCTACTCTCTTTATCGTTCTTCCCATCATGTCTGTTATCATTATCTCGGATTTTTCTTCACTGTCCCCCTTTTCATATCTTATCTTAAACGATTCTCTTGCAGGATTCGGATATATCTTTATCTCTCCTCCCTCTGTCCCTCCTTCTTCAACTGTCAATATCTCTATGCCTCCACATACAGCCTCCGCATTGCCTGTCGTATATACCGCCTCCACACAATAGTTTACTTCTCCTCTCACAAAACGATAGTCCTCATATTCCAGAAAATGAGGGTCCGTTATTACTGCTATCTGTTCTTCATCGGCATATATCTCATAACCCTCAAGCTCTTCCGTCTCATCGTCTCCATTCCCGTATCCCATTCTTACCATCTTGCCATCAGGATTCTCCAATATAACTTCTATGCAGAAATTGGAATTAATACCACCATATAGTAACAAAGATTCCCATTCATACTCATAATATCCATCAACATACCGATAAAGATCTCCTTTTTCTGACACTACAGGACCTCCATCAATAGGCCATGTATATTGAAAAGTCATGTAAATAGGTACTGTCCGTATTCCAAACCAAAACTCTTTCCCTTCCTCTATCGTTATTTCACTATCTATCGGAATGTAGTTTCTTACATTATACGACAGATTCTCTGCTGATTTTTCGTATATCAGTGTCAGGTTGTCCGCCACCTGTTCCAGACTGTCTCCCTCCGGTCCTTCCCATATCCTCACCGAATGATAATGTCCGTCACTTATTGGCACAATCCCTATGTATTTTACTTTCCATCCTATATAGTCCTGCAAATCCGAGACTTCATATCTGTGGGCTATATCTCCCTCTGACTGTCCTGCTGCAACCATACTGCTAAAATCTCCGCTCCACGACAATGTTGCCCTCTCCTTGGGAATAAATCCCTCGGGATAGTTCCATGTCAACAATACAGCATTGTTCTCCTTCCTCTCCAACTCCAAATCCGTGACGGGATTCCTGTCTCTCTGCTGATTTACATCTTCATAAACTTCTTTCTTTTCATCTTTTGCTTCACTGACAATCTTTTTTACTTTCATTGTCTGTGCCTGCAAAACCGAAGTTGCTGTCATTGCCATTATCAATAGCATTATCACTTTCTTAGTTGTATAAAATTTTTTCATAACATTGATTTTTAGATTTCTTTAATCAGATTTTATATGTCTTTTATTTACTTTTCTTCATGATTCACATTATTGTCATAGTCGCATTCATTAGTCGCTTCAAATTTAAACCTTTTTCAGAACAATGTCAATTTTTTTTAAAAAATCTCAAAAAATAAAATATTATCAAAATACATGATCATCAATATTTTACAATTTTTATATTATTATAGCATCAAATGATTTGCTGTAAGCAATAATAAAATTTCGCTGTAAATCAAACCTACATAACAACAACTCTGTTACATATATTTTATATTTCAAAACTAAATTATTTTTTATAATTTTGCAACAGTTAAGAACAAAGATTCTTTTAAATCAACTTATTAAAAATCAAGTACTATGAAACAGACCAAATCATTTTGGAGAGATTTCAGGAGTTATGTCATTGTCACGATATCTCTGTTTTTCTTCTCATTAGGCTGGACAGGATTTCTTATTCCCAATCACATGTTAGGAGGAGGTGTCAATGGAATAGCGACAATAATATACTGGCTTACCGGTATTTCTACTGGTGTCATGATATTTGCTCTAAATGGAATACTTATCTTATTGTCCATAAAGTCTTTAGGGTGGAAATTCAGTATAAGGACAATATATTCCATTGTAGTCATGTCAATATTTTTCTCTGTTTTACAAAATTATTTCGGTGATACGCCACTAATAGCAGACAAATTTCTATCTGCCACATTAGGAGCAGGATTGTCGGGTGTTTCCATAGGAATCATCTTTTTACAGGGCAGCAGCACAGGAGGCACCGATATCATTATCATGCTCATCAACAAATACAGGAACATAACATTAGGACGTCTTACATTACTTATAAATGTAGTAGTGGTATCATGTTCATATCTCGTATTCAAAGACATTGAGACTCTGATATACAGTTATGTGGTTTTAATGATAAGCAGCTATACCATGGATCTCACGATGACCGGCAACAAACAATCGGTACAGATGTTTATTTTTTCAAGTAAGGCTCATGTCATTGCAGACCGCATAGGCAATGAGATGCAACGAGGTGCTACATTCATCAAAGGAGTAGGCTGGTACAACAAGACAGAATCCGACATTTTGATGGTAGTAGTTAGAAAGACAGAGTCACAACAACTTATAAGAATAGTAAAACAAGAAGACGAGAAAGCTTTTGTATCGGTTAACACTGTAATGGGTGTTTACGGAAAAGGTTTTGATGTTATGAAAAAATAAAATCACATAAAGTATAAGCAAGATAGTATAAAAAGACAAACACCCCGTTGATAATCTCTTCATATTGAATATCAACGAGGTGTTTTTCTATTTTAAATTAAAAGAATTTATCTTATCAACGTTTTTTCCACTTCTTTTGCAGGCATTTTATAAACTCTTCCCTTATCATCGCCGAAGCACATCAAAGCACCTTCAATACTTCTTTTACGAACGAGTCTCTCACAAGAGAGTTGTACTCCGAACATCACTTTTTGACCGAAGTCTGACATTTCCGAAATATTAGCATTCATTGTAGTTGACTGTTTGTTATTTTTATATTTTCTGAATCTTCTCATATTTTCCCTGATTAAAAATTTTTAAAGTATTATCCTTAAACTCAGCGATCACCTCACTAGGTACAGCCGAATTGTCAATGATAATATATTCATCTACTATTTTACAGAAAATATCAAAAAGGTTATGGATACCCTCAACATAACGACGTCTTACAACATCTTCAGGTACGAAATGACCGCCGTTACGTACACGTTCAGCAATACGATTAATGGCGAGTTCCGGACTATTGAGCCAGAAAAACACTATGCTGACCCTATAATCTTTAGAATGAGCCTTTTTAATAAAATTCCTGTATGATTTTGTTGTCAAGGTTGTCTCTATGGCAAAATCGAGTTTCTCGGACAGCAAGTCTTTAATGCGAGAAAGCATTATTTTACCTGCCGGAATAGCCATAGATTCGGGATTAAAAGGAGACAAGCCTTTTGCTATTTCATCAGCATTGACGAACTCAGCGCAATGCAAAACTTCCGGCAACACAGTATATGAAGCCGTAGTCTTCCCTGCTCCGTTGCAACCTGCTATGATAAACAAATTCGGCATCTCGTTTTCAAAATTATGCGATTTTTCATCATAAAATCCGGTGCAAAAATAGTCAAAATAACAATTCGTGTCAAGTATTTTAGTTTGCATAATTTGTTTTATATTGACAATCAATATTTTACACTGAACATCTGCAATAATTCATTTATTTTTTCGCTATCAAAAACAGAATCTGCAACACAAAAATCAAAACAACACAAGAACGAATAATGTTTTAAATATAAAAACGAGTCATCTTCTGTAAGAATCTCTGCCATACAAAATATCTATCCAGTCTTTTTTACCCAATTTACGCAACATCGATTTCACCCATGCCCTGTTTTCCGGTTTATACCAGAAAAAGAACCTCTGTTGATTAAGTTTTTCATCTTTACCTGTCGCCACGAATATCTGTTTCAGGGTATAAGGGTCATATCCGGAGTAATATATCTCTGTTGCAAGTGTCATAGGGGTCGGCGTAAAATCTTGTACCTGTTCAAGATGATAACCTAGTTCTTTGGTTTTCACGGCGAGTTCTGCCATATCGAGCAAAGAACAGGCGGGATGGCTTGAAATGAAATACGGTATCAACTGTTGATTAAGATGATATTTGTTATTAATAGCATCGAATTTATCTTTCAATTTCAGGAACATCGAGAAAGGAGGCTTACGCATAAGTTTCAACACTGTATCGCTACAGTGTTCCGGAGCCACCTTAAGACGACCACTGACATGACGACGCACAAGTTGTTCAAAATAGGCATCATATCCAAGTTTTCCATCCTTATCTTCTTTAGAAAGAAACAAATCATAACGTACACCTGAGCCTATAGTCACCTTTTTCACATCCGGCAAGGCATCGACAGTTTTATACAAATCTATAAGAGGATGGTGGTCTGTATCGAGATTTTTGCACAAAGAAGGCCGGATACAACTCGGTCTCGAACATTTGTCACATAAAGATTCATCATATCCTTTCATCATGTACATATTGGCAGAAGGTCCGCCGAGGTCGCTGATATAACCTTTAAAGTCAGGCATTTCTGTTACTTTCTTAACCTCACGCATTATGGACTCCTTACTGCGGGAAGCAACGAATTTGCCCTGATGTGCAGAAATGGTGCAGAATGCACAACCGCCAAAACAGCCTCGATGAATATTTACAGAATGACGTATCATCTCGTATGCAGGGATAACACCGCGTTTGGAATACTTGGGATGCGGAAGACGCGTATATGGCAAGTCAAAAGATGCATCGATCTGCTGTGAAGTTAATGTAGGATATGGCGGATTGACATACAAAATATAATCTTCCACCTCTTGAAGAAGACGGGCAGAATGTTTTCTGTTGGACTCCTCCTCCACATGACGGAAGTTGGAGGCATAAACTTTTTTGTCATTCAGACAGCATTCATGAGAAGCGAGTATTATATCATTTTGACCATCATGTAATTTATTGTTTTTATGACGCAAGAAGAACGTCTGCGGGACACCGGTAATTTCAGAAACAGACATGCCATTGTCGAGAGCTTTTGCTATTTCAACAACAGCGAGTTCTCCCATGCCATAAACGCCAATATCTGCACCTGCATCAAGCAATATGGTAGGTTTCAAGGCATCAGACCAATAGTCATAATGTGTGACGCGACGCAAAGAAGCCTCAATACCGCCTATTACAACGGGCATATCCGGGTAAAGAGTTTTCAATATTTTGGAATACACCACTGTGGCATAATCGGGACGGAAACCTGCGACTCCGCCTGGAGTATAGGCATCATTAGACCTAAGACGTTTGTTGGCAGTGTAATGGTTAACCATGGAATCCATGGCGCCGGCAGAAATACCAAAGAAAAGACGTGGTTTGCCGAACTTCTTGAAGTCACGCAAATCATCACGCCAGTTAGGTTGAGGTATCAAAGCGACTTTGAAGCCTTCCCTTTCAAGAACACGACCTATCACTGCAGCACCAAAAGCCGGATGATCCACATAAGCATCGCCGGTAACAATGACAATGTCAAGTTCACTCCAACCGCGCAAATCCGTTTCTTTCTTCGTTATCGGAAGCCATTCCAAAAGATTCATCTCACTCAATTTTAAGACTCTGTATGCCAAAACAGCAGTTCAACATATCACCATATAACATAACCACACAATATCATTTACTTAACAACCATATCGCACTTATTCCCTTCTCATCATTTTCCGTTGTCTTCTCTGTCAACAATCACTAAAAAAACACTTTCACGATTTCATCAGTCATTCATGATACTGAAAGTAATGAAAGACATAAGACGCACGCCTATAGCAAGGGCATCTTCATCTATATTGAAATTTCCCGTATGCTGTTTACCAATTACACCTTTCTCAGGATTGGAGGTCCCCAATCGATAGAAACATGAAGGTTTTCTCTGAGAATACACGGCAAAGTCTTCTGCAGTCAACAACGGTGACAAAGACACAACATTATCATCACCGAGTAAAGAACGAGCAACAGAAGCACACGTACATGTAAGGGCCACATTATTAATAAGAGGAGGATATCCCTGACTGATATGCACCTGTGCTTTACATCCATAGTTCGATGCAACAGAATCAGACAACGACTCTATGATATTCTTAGCATCGCTGCGGCAAGAAGGAGAGAATGTCCTCAGAGTGCCAAGCATAGACACCTTATCCGGTATGACGTTATAACTACCATCGGCGTTGACAGCACCAAAAGCCAACAGACATGATGTCTCTTCTGCACAAACAGGTTCAGGGAAACGAGAATACAGGTCTTTCAACAATGAAGCAGAAGCGATTACGGTATTATCACGTTCCCACGGCTTAGCTGCATGACCTCCTCTGCCGATAATATCGATATTTATCTCATCGCCGGAAGCCATATAAGGTCCCTCACAGAAGCCCACTTTGCCGCAAGGCAGGTCAGGATATACATGTTGAGCCAAAAAGACATCCACATCATCCACAAGATGAGACGACAACACTGCTACTGCACCTCCCGGCAATTTCTCTTCAGCATGCTGAAATATCAGTTTCACTGTACCGCGAAAACAATCCCTCATCTCATTTAGTATGGCGGCAACTCCGAGCAACATAGCTGTATGTGCATCATGGCCACAAGCATGCATCACACCGTCATTAACAGAAACATAAGGATGCGAGGCAGTCTCCTTGACAGGGAGGGCATCCATATCTGCACGCAAAGCCACACAACGGCTGCCTGGCTGCTTACCTTTGATGACTGCAATGACAGCAGTACACCCATCAACAGTAACATGATCTATCTTATGAGAAGTCAAAAATCGCCTCACAATTTCAGAGGTCCGATATTCACAAAAACTCAACTCGGGGAATCGGTGAATGTCACGACGTATTTCCCTCACCGTATCGATGAAGGAATCGGCAAGGCGAAACAGTCTTTGTCGTATCATCTCAATCAATTTGTGCAAAAGTAAACAATTTGCACATATTTTTTACAGTCAATATGATGAGATGAAGAGAAAAAAAGTGCAGAAATCATTCAATATAAAGATACACAAAGACATACAAGTATAATTACAAAAAAATATTTTTTTACAAAAAACAAAAAACATTTAGAAAAATTTACGATTTTTGCAAAATAAATTTGTATTAGTGGAAGAAGTTTCATTTAACAACCAATTCTAATTCTACCATGAAAAAAGAGATTAAATTCAGTTTAGTTTACAGGGACATGTGGCAAAGTTCCGGAAAATACGTGCCTCGCAAAGATCAGTTAGAAAAGATAGCACCTATCATCATCGAGATGGGTTGTTTCGACAGAGTAGAGACCAACGGAGGAGCTGCCGAGCAGGTCAATCTGTTATACGGTGAAAACCCAAACACCTCAGTAAGAGCCTTTACTGCTGCACTCCACAAAGGAGGCATAGAATGCCACATGTTGGATAGAGCTCTTAATGCATTGAGGATGAATCCTGTACCTGCTGACGTTCGCAAACTAATGTATAAAGTCAAGAAAGCACAAGGTGTCGATATCACAAGAATATTCTGCGGACTCAACGATGTTCGCAACATAATACCTTCAATACAATGGGCAAATGAAGCCGGCATGATATCGCAGGCAGCCATGAGCATCACCTATTCTCCCATACACACCTCCGACTATTACATTGAAATGGCGGAGAAGCTAATAGAAGCAGGAGCCAAAGAGATAGCATTGAAAGACATGGCAGGAGTAGGACGTCCGGTATCCTTATATAAAATAGTAAAGAGCATCAAGACGAATCACCCTGACATCATGGTACAGTATCACGGGCATTCCGGTCCCGGATTATCCATGGCATCCATGATAGAAGTCGCTGAAGCAGGAGCAGATTATCTCGATGTCGCCATGGAACCGTTGTCATGGGGTATGGTACATCCCGATGTCATAGCAGTACAAGCAATGTTGAAAGATGCTGGATTCCTTGTAAAAGACATCAACATGAAGGCTTATATGGAAGCACGTTCCATGACGCAAAGCTTCATAGACGACTTCCTCGGTTATTGGATAGACCCGCGTAACCGTTTCCTCAATTCATTGCTGATTGGTTGTGGACTACCCGGAGGCATGATGGGTTCTTTGATGGCAGACCTCAAGAGTGTACATGCCGCTATCAACATGAATCTTAAAAACCAAGGCAAAGCAGAGCTAAGCGAAGATGAACTTTTAGTCGAGTTGTTTGAAGAAGTACAAAATATATGGCCCAAACTCGGCAACCCGCCATTAGTGACTCCATTCAGCCAATACACAAAAAATATCGCCTTGATGAATCTTTATTCATTAAGTAAAGGGGAACCACGTTACGAAAACTCAATAGATCCTGCTGCATGGAACATGATCTTGGGCAAGGCCGGCAAGTTGCCAGGTACCTTAGACCCGGAGATTGTGGAACTGGCAAAGAAAAAAGGTTATAGTTTCTTTACAGGCAACCCTCAAGATAACTATCCGGACGAATTGCCACGTTTCCGCAAAGAAATGCAGGAAAACGGATGGGACTTAGGACAAGACGAAGAGGAATTATTCGAGTTCGCCATGCATGAAAAACAATATCGCGAATACAAATCAGGAGAGGCAAAACGTCGTTTCAATCAAGAATTGGAAGCCAAGATGAAAGAAAAATTCGAGAAAGCCGGCGGTGAAGTCAAGATCCCTGATTTGAGAGCATTACGTCATCCGAATGCAGAAGCCATTGTCGCTCCGGTAAGCGGCAGAGTGTTGTGGGAAGTGGATTTCAACGACAAATCCATAGCACCATACTCCGGTAAAAGCTATAAAGAAGGAGACACAATCTGCCATATACAAGCACCTTACGGCATGGAACCTGTGATTACGCCATGGCAGGGTAAAATAGTAGAAGCCGTCGCCGAACAAGGTAAACTCATAGAAAAAGGCGATACTATAGCTTATATAGAAAAATAAACATCGATATATGTCATAAAAAAACTGCCGGAAATTTATTTTTCCGGCAGTTTTTTTAATATTGTCTATTGACAATCCATTAATTTATATTATATTTGTGAACAAATAATCTAAAATAAAAGTCTATGAAGAAATCATTACTATTAACATTTGCCATTTTATTTTCAATAACAATGATGGCACAAAACAGAGCGATCTTCATTTCAGAATCATTCGACAATTCTACAATGCCAGTAGGATGGCGCATTATGGAAAACGGGACATCCAACTGGTCGGTATCACCATCCAACTATGCAGGAGGTACTGCTAATGAAATGAAATTCGAGTATGATCCAGCATTCAATGGCATTTCCAGATTAGTAACACCAGCCGTTGACCTTAGCGGTGTTTCAAATGTTGTTTTCATGTTCAACCACTACTTAGACAATTATTCCGGTTCACACACCTTAGGTATAGCAACATCATCAGATAACGGTACAACATGGAATGAAGCATGGTCGGAAATATATTCTCAAGACGGTCAATACACAGTATCTCAAAACATCAGTACTGAAGACATCGGACAACCTAATGTAATGTTCTGTATTTTTTACAGTGGTTACAGTTACAATATGGATAACTGGTATTTCGACGACATACAAATATTCACACAAGAAGATCTTGACATCTCGCTCAGATCTATTGATATTGGCAACATTATCGAAGCCGGTAATGTCGATATCAATTTCAAAGTCTTCAATTACGGATTAACTCCGATAACTTCAATTGAAGCAAACTATCAATTTGAAGGATTCGACATGGTTACAGAAAATTTCGATGTAAACATTGCAAGTCTTGAATCCCAATCTCTCAGTTTTGAAATTCCTCAGAGACTTGATCCAGGAACATATTCTCTTACATTAAACATCTCCTTGGTAAATGGTGAAGAGGATGACGATATGAGCAACAATACTTTAACTAAAACTTTATCAACATCTCTCGGCACCACACAAAGAATACCGATGATAGAGCATTTCTCCAGTTCTACTTGTGGACCATGCGTAAATACAAATAACTTAATGTCAACTCTTACCAGCAACAATCCCGGCAAATTCACTTATACAAAATATCCTATGAACTGGCCGGGCAGCGGAGACCCTTACTACACAAACGAAGGTGGAATAAGAAGAACCTATTATGGAGTATCGGCAGTTCCTCAAACTTTCCTCGATGGAATGGATCAGGGATATACTGCAGTTTCACAAAATGCATTTGACCAACAGTACAATACTCCGGCTTATGCTGATATCAGAGGTGCATTTACCGTTGAAGGCTCCATTATTACAATTACTGCTGATATCATGTCATACGTTGAAATGAACGATGTAAGAGCATTTGTTTCTGTCAATGAAAAAACCACTTATGACAATGTCGGAAGCAATGGAGAGACCGAGTTCCATCATATTATGATGAAGATGTTGCCTGATGCCCAAGGCAGTACAATCGACATCAATGCAGGTGAATATACAAGATTGGAATTTACTTATGACATGTCAACAACAAATGTGGAAGAGATGGAGGATCTCGAAGTTTCCGTATGGCTTCAAAATTATGTAACAAAAGAGATGTACAACAGCCACTTCCTGTATGAATACACCGAACATCCTCATCCTGTTCAGAATCTGCAGATGGCTGAAAACGATGACAATACTATGACCATCCACTGGGATGCTCCGGAATCAGGAAATCCTATAGGTTATAATGTATATCTCGACTCTGAATTAGTAGCAGAAAACACTACTGAACTTGAATACACATTCCCTTCGGAAAGCGGTATTTTTTACGTAGCCGAAGTATGTGCAATTTACGAAGATGACATGACATCCGTAAGGTCGGTTGTAGGAGTACTCAACACATTGAGTTTGGAAGACAATATGGTTGAAAACCATTGCAGCATCTATCCCAATCCAGCAAACAACCATGTAAATATCGTCAACAATACCGAAATACGTTCTATCAGCATATTCAATTGTGTAGGAGTTTTAGTTGACCGTATTCAAGTAAGAGGAAACAATATTGAACTGAACACTTCAAAATACGACACGGGTGTTTATTTCATGAACATAGTGAATACAAACGGATATAGCTCAAGTAAGAAATTAGTCATTACCCACTAATATAAATCTGTCCATTACTTCAGAATAAGATCGGACAGTAAACAAACAACTATATTGAAAGTATTCAATATCAATATGTATCCGGGAAGTTTAACAAAATACTTTCCGGATACTCTTTTTTAAACATAAAAAAATCATAAAGTTTTTATCCTATTTCAGACACACATTATGAAAAAAGACGTGTATAAACAAGAATCATACACGTCTATATCATTATAGAACAATCAAATCATTCAAAAGCGAAGACTTCTGACTGCTCTGAACACTTCTTCTTTATCAGCATTAACATCGAAAGTAAAAGACGGTTTCAGATACCAGATATCATGATTTGCCTTAAAACGGCGTTCTCCTCCTCCGGTGATATTAAGCATAATGACAGCATCTTTCTCGATACGGTTATCTTTCAAAGCCTGAATCAAAGAAGCTGTAGCCACAGCGGCAGCCGGATGAATATCAATACCTTCAAGATTCTCGAATAATGCTGCAGCCTTGACAGCATCTTCATTATCGACAGCGAGAATATCACCATCGGTATCAACAAGAGCATCGAACAAACCTCCAACAATAGAATAAGGCGGTTTACGATTCGACAATACACAAGCGAAAATGCTATTGGCATCATGACGGGCCGCATCAGGATCATAAGGCAGCATGGCACGTGATTTTTGTCGCCATGCTTCATACATAGGAACGAAAGGTCTGTTTTGTGACACGAACAAACGTGTTTTATTACTGCCGAAACGACCATCCTCAATAAAACGTAAATTTGCTTCCCATGCGGCAATAGCACCGGTTCCGCTGCCCACAGCCTGGAAATAATAATCGGGAAGACGTCCAATAAACGTGGTGGCAGACAACATGGTAGTCCCCATGCCATCACGACGAGCAATATTTTTAGCTCCGCCCTCAGCAAAAAAGCCATCCATCTCACACACCACATTACCAAGACTTATTGCATCGAAATAATCACTTCCTTGTTCCGTTGTAAGCAGTTTGACACAAGGATTCAACGGCTTTTCAAACCATAATGATGAAATATTGTCTTGAGGCACCGTGAGCAATAACTTAATATTGTTATCTGAACACACCTGAGCAAAAGCCCTTGCCGTATTGCCTGCAGACGAAACTACCAAAACTTCATTTTTCTTGTTTTCAGGAAGTCTGGCACATACAGAGAATGCTTCCATCTCCTTAAAAGAACAAGTACACATCATCGCTCCTATCTCCGGAAAATATCCGTTGAAAGTAATATACAAGTTGCTTAAACCCAATTTCTCTGCCAATGCTTTACTTTTATACGTCACAGGCGCAGAAGCTTTGTTCAAAATATTATTTATAGGCAGCCAATCGGAATAACGATAAATTCCCAATTCTACATCACTCTTAACATTCAACTGTTTCTTGGCATATAGCGTACGTATCATGCCCGGATTTTTCTCTTCCGGAAAATCAAGCATCCAACCTAAATCTTTGCATACTTTACCTGTAGCAACAGACTTTATCTCATATTCTGTGGGTTCAAACATTTTAATTCATTTTTTATATTAACAGTTTGCAAATATACAAAAAATAGTAAAATAACATACTATAATAGTACATACTATTTAGCATTTTGTTCAAAAAAATCTATATTCTCTGAAAATTACAATATAAATATCTAAAAATCAATACAATGATTATTTAATATCATCTAAAGATTTTCCAAAACGTTTTAAAAATCTTTCTTTTTCTTCATCATTACAATCCCGCATAAGCATAAGCAACTCATCGGCAGGGAAGTCGTCAAAACGAAGAAGGAACAGACCATCGAGTGTATCATTAAAATCGGGGTCTATATTGAAACACATCAATTTGGCATTGTATTTAAGATATTTTTTAAACAATGTAGGCATACGATAATCACCATTGCTGAGACGCATCATATAACGGTCGAATTTATCGACAGTATCAACGATGGATTTAGGCATCAGAGCATCGATATCGACTTTCAGAAAATCTTTAACAAAAGGATTATGAGGATTTATAAGATTTTCCATATCCGAGAAAGAATGGTATTTCTCTGTATAATGAACCATAAGACTCTGGTAAAATTTAGGATACCAACTGCTAATGCTGACAGGTCCCAAGAAATACTTCATCTTATCATATCGTGTCACTATTATCATCAAACCTTTAAAAAGCAACATAAGTGGAAATACATCTTTCTGATAATCCACAGATATGAAAGAGCGACCTAATTCTATGGTATATTTAAGGTATTCTGACATTATGTCGTCCATATCAAAAAGTGTATTGACATAAAAACCTGACATGCCTTTTTCCCTCATTATCATATCCCCAAATCCGAGACGATATCCACCGGCAAGAGTGTTGTCTTTAATATTCCAAAGTATCAGATGTTTATAATAGGTATCATAATCATCGATGTCGAGTTTTTTTCCACTACCCTCGCCTATAGACCTAAAAGACTCTTCTCTACGCCGACCTATCTCATGAATAATATTAGGTATCTTATCATAATCAGCGAGATAACATTCGTAATCTCCATAGGAAAACAACAATGACGATTTTCGTATCCTTCGGAGTTCGTTCACCATCAAAGAAGATCGTCGAGGATGGTCAATCAACTGAGGTGTACTATTTCTGTATTTTGCATTGCCTACAAGAATATTGGCTTCAAGGGCATAACTGCGGCTACGAAGAAAAGCAGCGAGGTCTTTAGGATTATCGAAAGCCTCCAACTCCGCAGCAGTAACAGGTTTACCTATCTTAAAGGTAAAATGTTTATTACGTTTGTTTAGCAATTCCCGCGGAAGAAGTGCCGTAGCAAGCATAGAACTTATCTTAGAACACAAATAAAACTTGCGTGAGTTGGTACCATCGAAAAAAACAGGTATGACAGGGACATTGAACTTCCGTATTATCTTACAAACAGATTCAGACCATTCTATATCTTCAGGATAGTCATGCCCATGATAACGGGACACCTCACCGGCAGGAAACACTCCAAGAGGCTTACCTTCCGAGAGATGACGTATGACTGTCTTAACGCCACCCACACTACTGCTCCACTCGGGATTCTCAGTAAAAGGATTTACAGGAATAAAAATACCTTTAAGATTAGGGATATATGAAAGCAGAAAATTCGCCATTATACGGACATCAGGACGCACCTTGGAAATGGCATCATACAAGATGATGCCCTCTATGGCACCAAAAGGATGATTGCTGACTACGATAAAACCTCCTGTATCAGGCAACGAAGCCAACTCGGCATGCACATCATCATAGGTAACATTATAAACTCCAAGCATGTGAGTAATAAACTCTCCACCATGAAGATCCGCTGAAGGAGAATATAACCTGTTGATTTTATTAACTCCAAGTAATCCCATTACAAGACCCACAAAAGGTTTCATCAATGGATTCCTGACTTTTAAAAAATCACAAATCTGAGACTTAGTGACAAGTTTTTTCATATTTCTCAATATCCGTGGCAAAATTACAGTATTTTTCAAGATAAAAAAATATTTTTTCTTTAACGAAAGAATAAGGTCTGTTTAAAAAGACATATCAAAAGCAAATAATTTTCATAATAATTACTGACAGATTTAAAAAAAATGTAAATTTGCATTTTCAGAAAATAGAATCTTTCAAAGAATTATAAACATAATAAAAATATTGAGATGAAAAAAATCTTATTACTTGGAGATGAAGCTATTGCTCAGAGTGCTATAGATGCCGGTTTGTCAGGTGTTTATGCATATCCTGGTACTCCATCCACCGAGATCATGGAATTTATTCAAGGCTCTAAGCAAGCAAGAGAATCAGGTATTAGAGCATTATGGTCGGCCAATGAAAAGACAGCGATGGAATGTGCCATAGGCATGTCATATTCCGGCAAGAGAGCGATGGTATGCATGAAACATGTAGGCTTGAATGTAGCAGCAGACCCGTTCCTCAACTCAGCCATTACCGGTACCAACGGAGGTATGGTGGTATTATCTGCCGATGACCCTTCGATGCACTCTTCACAGAATGAACAAGACTCTCGTGTTTATGGCAAGTTTGCTCTCATCCCCATTCTTGAACCATCAAATCAACAGGAAGCATACGACATGACACGTTATGCTTTCGAATTGTCGGAGAAGATGGGTACGCCGGTATTGTTAAGAGTAACGACACGTTTAGCACACTCGCGTTCAGGCGTATGCCGCAGTGAGATATTGCCTCAAAATGAATTGCATCTGCCTTCAAATCTGCGTCAATTCGTGTTGCTTCCCGCCATCGCCAAGAAACAATACAAAGAATTATTGGCAAAGCAACCTGTTTTCTTAAGAGAAAGTCATGAGAGTGGATATAACCGCTATTTTGAAGGAACCGACAAGAAGTTGGGCATCATAGCTTGTGGATTGGCATACAATTACCTTAAAGAAAATTATAACGATACTGTGATACCTTATCCTGTATTGAAGATAAGTCAATATCCGTTACCTGTTGACATGATTAGAAAGATTTATGACGAATGTGAAGAAATCTTAGTCATGGAAGAAGGATATCCTGTTGTAGAAGAACTCCTCAAGGGATTGTTGGCAGAAGGCAAAATAGTTAAAGGACGTCTTGACGGCACTTTACCGAGAGATGGTGAACTTAACCCCAACCTTGTCGCCAAAGCATTAGGCTTACCTGTAGAAATAGGAGAGCCAATCCCAGAGTTGGTTAAAGCGCGTCCTCCGAAACTTTGTGACGGATGTCCTCACTGGGATTCTTTCAAAGCCTTGAACGAGGCATTGGAAGGCTACAGCAAAGGCAGAGTATTCGGTGATATCGGCTGTTATACTCTTAGCGCGACACCTCCATTGGAATCCATCAACAGTACTGTTGACATGGGAGCGAGTATAACCATGGCCATTGGTGCTTCAGAAGCCGGATTGGACCCTGTGGTGGCTGTGATAGGCGATTCTACATTCACACATTCAGGTATGACAGGTCTTTTGGATGCTGTTAACAACAACAACAATATCACCGTGATGATACTCGACAACTCTACAACCGGCATGACAGGAGGACAGAAATCATCTGCAGAAGGACGTATTGAAAGCATCTGCAAGGGATTAGGAGTTGACCCGGACCATATCAGAGTCATCAAACCTCTGATGAATCAACATGAAGAGAACGTGAATGTGATAAAAGAAGAGCTTGCTTATAAGGGTGTGTCCGTCATTGTTCCGCGTCGTGAATGTATCCAAACACTTAACAGAAGAATGCGTGCCAAGAAAGCAGCAGAAAAGAAATAATATAACATAATACAGAAAAGTCATGAAAAAAGATATTATTTTGGCAGGTGTCGGAGGACAGGGAATTCTCAGTATAGCATCATGTATAGGTATTGCTGCCGTTGAAAAGAACTTGTTTCTCAAACAGGCAGAGGTACACGGCATGAGTCAACGTGGAGGAGACGTACAGTCTCACCTCCGTCTGTCATCAAAAGAAATAGCATCAGACCTTATACCTGAAGGCAAAGCCGACCTCATCATCTCTATAGAACCGATGGAAGCATTGCGTTATCTTCCAATGCTCGCCAAAGACGGAGTCATAATAACGGCATCGGAACCTTTCATCAACATTCCCAACTATCCTGCCATTGACGATATATATGCAGAGTTGAAAAAACACAACGCAATTGTCGTCGATGCTGAAAAAATAGCAAAAGAATGTGGTAATGTGAGAGCTGCCAACATGGTGATATTTGGCGCTGCAGTGCCTTTCCTCGGTCTCGACATGGAAACTGTGGAAAACAGCATACGTACACAATTCGGCAACAAAGGTCAGGATGTTATAGACCTGAACCTCAAAGCTGTTAAAGCCGGCTACGAGAAAGCCATGCAAAGATAGTTTTATCTTTCAAAGAGGTGTCAAGCATAAAAATTGACACCTCTTTAAGATATGTAATAATACAAAAAATGACATTGAGATTCATGTATAAACATACAATGCACCATCAAACCGTGAATTTATGACAACTCGAAATTCTGCTATTGGTACATATCTTTAATGAATCCCTTCAACAGGATTATTTTTTAATTTACATAACAAAGTCTAATTACATCAATGAAACATTTTTTCTGTTTATTTTTTGTCACATTATTATTTATATCATGCTCTAATGACGATAAAGTCAAAAATAATGCCGAAGAGGAGACAGAAATCACAGAACCACAATATATGTATGGTATATGTATAGATTCATTGGATGTAGAACATGGAGTTGTTAAAAAAAATGAGTTCTTATCCAACATATTATTGGAAAAAGACGTCTCATACAATGTAATTGACTATATTGCCCGTCATCATAAAAAAGTTTTCGATGTAAGAAAGATAAAAAGAGGCAACAAATATACCTTTATGATGACACGAGACAGCATTCCACAAGCAAAATACTGGATTTATGAAATCAACAAGAAAGACTTTGTAGTATTCTGTCTCACTGACAGCCTGCAGGCATGGCGCGATCAGAAACAAATAACAACGACAATAGAGACATCCGGAAATGTGATAACATCATCACTGTGGAATGCCATTGCCGAAGAGGGTGCGGACCCCAATCTTACAATGATGTTATCCGACATTTATGCGTGGACAATAGATTTTTTCGGTATCCAACCCGGGGATGAATACAGAGTCATTTACGAAAAAAAACATATTGAAGGAGGAATAACAGAAACGGGGAAAATACTCGCTGCATATCTAAGCAACAATAATGTTGAATATTACGCATATCTTTTCTGTCATGATGATGAAGAAGACTATTATGACACTGACGGAGAAAACCTTCGTAAGACATTTCTGAAAGCACCACTGAATTACAGAAGAATAAGTTCTACTTTCTCCGAAGCAAGACGTCATCCCGTCACCAAGATAGTTCGCCCTCATCATGGAGTCGATTATGCAGCTCCAACAGGAACACCGGTGCAATCTGTAGCCGACGGCACAGTGATAGAAAAAGGATATCAGAAAAACGGAGGAGGCAATTACCTTAAAATAAGACACAACAGCACATATACAACAGTATATATGCACCTCAACAGTTTTGCCAAAGGAATCAACAAAGGAACACGGGTAAAACAAGGTCAAGTGATAGGTTACGTCGGCAGTACCGGATTGTCAACAGGTCCGCATTTGGACTATAGGATGATAAAAAACGGTAAATATATCAACCCACTGAAATTCAAGTCCCCAGCCGCTGAACCCGTCAAAAAAGAGTATATGGATGAATTCAAGATTGTGAAAGCCAGGATGGACAGTATTTTCGACAATATCACAACAGAACCGTCAATAAATGGGAACAATACATATTCCGATGATTAACACGTATAAAAATAATCTAAAATTATCAAACACTATTTAAAAAACAGATTAAGTAAATATTAAAAACATCTCCCTCCCCCATTTCAAAAGAACGGCTTAAATATTAAAGGTTTAAGAGCATCATCATATCTCCGAATCATGATATCTTATTGATAATATACATGAATTCCTCAATAGAACAATAGCATGATGATAATATCATTGTAAACATCAATAAACATATTAATGACGTCAAAAAAATTGTCAGATATTACAGATCTAATGTTAAAGATTTGTTACATTTCTTATTATTGCTAAGGCTTTATTAAATTTTTCTCATTTACTACATCATTTTTCCTCTTTCAGTTGGAAAATAATGTAATAAGACATATCTTTGCAGTTGTAAATTTGAATTGTAACCATAAAATTATAGAAATGAAACAATTTTTTAAGTTTTTATTCGCATCATGTTTGGGATCTGCCCTAATGTTGATAGTTGTAACGATAGTAATAATATCGTTAATTGGTTCAGCCGTATCCAATGCAGCAAACAATACCATGAAAATAAAGCCAAAATCGGTATTGTACATGGATTTAAGTTACGATATACCTGAACGCACCAACAAAAATGATTTGGGATTGAATTTAGAATTAAGTCTAAGCAATGTCAATATCAGCAACAGTGACAGAGCCGGTATGAACGACATTTTAAATAACATAAAGGCTGCTGCAACTGATCCCAATATCAGCGGCATTTTCATTGAAACATCGACAATGATGACATCGACAGCCAACATACAAGAGATCAGAGAACAACTCATAGAATTCAGAAAATCAGGTAAGTTTGTCATCAGCTATTCAGACTCTTACTCACAAAGTGCATATTACCTTGCCACAGCAGGTGACAAAATCTACCTCACCCCTTCCGGGATGCTCGACATTCACGGCATGGCATCACAAATAATGTTTTATAAACATCTGTTCGACAAACTCGATATAGAGCCACAAATCATCAGAGGTCCAAACAACAAATTTAAAAGTGCCGTAGAACCTTATTTTCTTGACAAGATGAGTGAGGCCAATCGTGAACAATACGATGAACTGCTCGGCTCCGTGTGGGGACAAATAACCGAAGACATAAGTGTCGCAAGAAATATCGATATTACCAAGATAAATGAATTTGCTGATAATCTGACACTCGTATTTGATGATGAAACCGCGTATAACAATAATTTTGTTGACGGATTATTATACAGAGACCAAATCATTGACGAACTGCACAAACTGACAGGTTCTGCGGCTGATGACGATATCAATCTGATATTCAATCAACAATACGCAAGTTCCAGACCAAAGACGAAAGCATCATCCGACAAGATAGCCATTGTTTATGCTTCCGGTTCTATAATAGACGGAGAAGGAGATGAAAGCACTATTGGCTCCATCACCTTATCAAAGGCCATACGTGAAGCCAGAGAAGACAAAAATGTCAAGGCTATAGTAATGCGTGTCAACTCTCCCGGAGGCAGCGCTCTTGCTTCTGAAGTGATACGTCGCGAAGTAGAACTCGCCGCCAACGCCAAACCGTTCATAGTGTCAATGGGCAATTATGCAGCATCAGGCGGTTATTGGATCTCTGCGGATTCGGACTATATTTTCGCTGACGCCACGACATTGACAGGTTCTATTGGAGTATTCGCCATGATACCTAACTTGGAAGGTCTGTTCAACGACAAAATAGGCATCACTTTTGATGTCGTAAAAACAAACGAGAACTCCGACTTCGGCACTGTGACACAGCCTTTGACACCTTATCAAAAAGAAATGCTACAGCAAAGTGTTGGCAAGACATACGACAAGTTTACCACCTTGGTGGCGGATTCACGCAAACTGAGAAAAAGTTTCGTTGACAGCATAGGACAAGGAAGAGTGTGGAGCGGTATTGATGCCAAAGAATTAGGTCTTGTCGATGAAATAGGCGGTATAGAAGAAGCAATAGCCTACGCTGCCGATAAAGCCAATATAACAGACTCATATTCAATAAAAGAATATCCAAAGACAAAGTCTCTATATGAAGAACTGCTGTTAAATTCTCCATACCAGGAAAAATATACCAAAGAAATAATGAAAACCACTTTGGGTGAGACATATCCATATTTGGAAAGCATTGGAAAATTCAGCAGATTAAGTGGCATTTATGCACTCATGCCATTTAATTTCCATATAGAATAGGAAACAATACTATTATGAATATAACAATAAATCAGACAATAACTCTTGATGATATAAAAGCCTTACTTTATGATGATGCCACATTGGTATTGTCTGAAGAGGCAAAAGAAAGAATAACAAAGAGTTATGAGTTTTTAAAGACATTCTCTACAGAGAAAGTGATTTATGGTATCAACACCGGATTCGGTCCCATGGCACAATACCGTGTCGATGACCGTTTTCTTAAAGAACTGCAATACAATATTATAAGGAGTCATTCCACCGGAGCCGGAGAACCACTTTGCGACGAATATGTAAAATCTGCCATGATAGCACGTCTTGGCACCCTGATACAAGGTTATTCCGGGATTCACCTCAGCGTGGCAGAACTCATAGTGGAATTTATCAACAGAGGCATATATCCCAAAATACCATGCCATGGCAGTGTAGGTGCGAGCGGCGACCTCGTGCAACTTGCCCATATTGCCCTCGCTCTCATAGGAGAAGGTGAAGTACATTATAACAAAGTATGGAGATCTACAGCAGAAGTGTTGAAAGAAAACAACTTACAGCCGATACAAATGTATGTCAGGGAAGGATTGTGCATCACCAACGGCACCTCAGTAATGTCGGGAATTGCTGCTGTAAACCTGATTTATTGCCGTAACATCATGCACTTCAGCATAATGGCATCATCTATGATAAACGAAATAGCATCCTCGTACGATGACTTCATGTCAAAAGAACTCAATGGAGCAAGACTTCATGAAGGACAACAGATCGTTGCCGAAAAGATGAAAGAGATATTGAAAGACAGCCATTGTGTTTTAAACAGAGAAACAGCATTATACGACGGAGGGCATTCAGAAGAAAAGACCTTCCACCACAAAGTGCAGCCTTATTACTCATTGCGTTGTGTGCCTCAGGTGTTAGGTCCGATATATGAAGAGATTCAACATGCCATAGATGTCACTGAAAAAGAGTTTTCCTCTGCCTGTGATAATCCTATAGTGGATTACAGAACCAACAACGTATATCATGGCGGCAACTTCCACGGCGATTATATCTCATACGAAATGGATAAATTGAAAACCGGCATCACTAAATTGACAATGTTGGCAGAACGACAATTGAATTATTTATGCCATGACCGCATCAACGAAATATTGCCTCCTTTTGTCAATATGGGAACATTAGGTCTTAACTATGGAGTTCAGGCTTGTCAATTCACTGCTACTTCAACAACAGCAGAATGTCAGACATTGTCCATGCCCAATTCCATACATTCCATACCAAATAACAATGATAATCAGGATATTGTAAGTATGGGCACCAATTCGGCTCTACTTGCGGGCAAAGTCATAGAAAACAGTTTTCAGGTACTCGCCATACATTTCATTACCATAATACAGGCTGTGGACTGCTTAAAGATACAAAACGCCATGTCGTCTGCCACAAGGAAACTTTATGAAGATCTGAGAAATATAGTTCCTCTGTTTGTTGAGGATACTCCCAAGTACGAAGAAATAGAAAAAGTCATTGAATACCTTAAAACCAACAAACAATGAGATATGCATTAGTGACAGGAGGATCGAGAGGCATAGGCAGTGCTATATGCAAAGCCCTTGCAGACGACGGCTTTTTCGTAATTATCAATTACAACAACAGCCGGAAAGCTGCTGAGACAGTAAAGAAAGAAATAGAAGCAAAAGGCGGGCAAGCCGAGCTCCTCCCTTTCGATGTTGCTGATGCCCAAGCAACAGAAAATGCCATCACACAATGGCAAGACAGTCATAAAGACGATTATATCTCTGTCCTTGTCAACAACGCCGGCATACGTATGGACTCTGTCCTTGTCTTTATGGACAAAAACCAATGGGACAAAGTAATGGAAACAAACATAGGAGGATTCTATAATGTGACGCGCCATATAGTAAAATACATGATGACAAAACGTTATGGTAGAATCATCAACATTGCTTCGTTGTCAGGACTAAAAGGATTGCCTGGACAAACCAATTATTCTGCAGCAAAAGCAGCTCTCATCGGTGCCACCAAAGCACTTGCCCAGGAAGTAGCAATACGTAAAGTGACAGTCAACGCCGTGGCTCCCGGATTCATTGCCACAGATATGACAAAGGACCTCGACGAAGACAGTTTGAAATCCATGATACCGGCAGGACGTTTTGGCAAACCTGAAGAAGTAGCTGCCGTTGTGTCATTCCTTGCTTCAGAAAAAGCATCATACATAAATGGTGAGGTAATATCAGTTAACGGAGGATTATATACTTGATTATGAGAAGAGTAGTAATAACAGGAATGGGTATTTACTCTTGTTTGGGAAAGAACAAGGAAGAGGTTTTGCAATCTTTGAAAGAAGGCAGGTCGGGAATAGGTATTGACTCTAAAAGAATAGAATACGGATACAGGTCTCCACTTACGGGAATAGTAGAAAAACCTCAATTGAAAGGTCTTTTGGACAGAAAACTGCGCATGTATCTTGCCGAAGAGGGAGAATATGCCTACATGTCAACTAAAGAAGCTATAGCAGATGCAGGCATCGATGAACAATATTTTGAAAATAACGAAGTCGGAATATTGTTCGGCAATGACTCATCTGCTGAGGCAGTTATACATTCTCACGAAGTAGCAAAAGAGAAAAAAGATACTACTCTGATAGGTTCATCTGCCATATTTCAGTCTATGAACTCTACCGTTACAATGAATCTATCCACAATATTCAAACTTCGTGGTGTCAACATGACTATCAGTGCTGCCTGTGCGAGCGGCTCTCATGCCATTGGGATAGGGACTTTATTGATACGCAATGGTTTACAAGACATGATAATATGTGGAGGTGCACAAGAAACCAATTATCTCTCCATGGGCAGTTTCGATGGCATCAGTGCTTTTTCCACAAGAATCGATGACCCTACAAGGGCATCACGTCCTTTTGACAAAAACAGAGACGGACTTGTACCCTCCGGAGGTGCTGCAACACTCATAATAGAAGATTATGACCATGCCGTGGCACGAGGAGCCGGGATATATGCCGAAATTGCCGGTTACGGTTTCTCTTCAAACGGTGGCAATATCTCTCAGCCAAGCGACGAAGGTTGTTACCGTGCAATAATAAAAGCCATGACAGAAGCTGAAGTGACACCAAAAGATATTGATTATGTGAATGCCCATGCCACATCTACTCCACAGGGAGACTTCTTCGAAGCAATGGCATTGGCAAAATTGTTCGCAGAAACCAAGACATTAATTACTTCCACAAAATCCATGACAGGACATGAATGTTGGATGGCAGGTGCCAGTGAAATAGTCTATTCCACACTCATGATGCAACATTCTTTTGTTGCACCCAACATAAACTTCGAAGAAGGAGATGAATATTCCAGACTGTTGAATATCACACCTGTTACAGTGGAGAAAGAAATTAATACATATTTATCCAATTCTTTCGGTTTTGGAGGGACGAACAGTGCATTAGTTATTAAATCATTAAAATAATCATTATGACAAGGGAAGAAATCATTGAAAAAGTTAACGCTTTTCTTATTGAAGAAATTGAAATCGACGAAAACGACCTCAAAGGCGATGCCTTACTCACCAAAGACCTTGGTATCGACAGTCTCGACTTTGTTGACATAGTGGTAATAGTCGAACGCACTTTCGGCTTCAAAATCAAACCGGAAGAGATGAAGGAAGTAAAAACTCTTGACCAGTTTTACGATTATATAGGCACGAAAGTCAACTGATGAAAGATAACAAACAAGAATGGAAAGGAACAACAATAGGCGGCTACAATGGTCAACGTTATCTATGGTTGCTTATCCGTGTTTTAGGCTTGCGCACAATGTATTTCTTCAGTGCTCTGTCCATACCTTTTTTTGTTATTGTTAACAACAAAGAGACAAGGGCCATAATGAAATACTACCGCAAACGCGGTAATTCTGTTGTATGTTCATTCTTAAAAGTTTTTAAAAACAATTTCATCTTTTCTCAAATGATGTTCGACAGACTCGCTGTCATGAATGGTGACGACAATTTCAATATTGAAATCATCAACAATGAAGTATTTGAACAACATATCAACAATGAAAAGGGATTCATGTTATGCCATTCTCATGTAGGGAACTCGGAATTGACAGGCTTCTTACTTCATCAAAATAAAAAAACTATTAATAGTGTCATTTTCGGTAACGAAAATCCTAAAATAATAGAAAAAAGAGCAGAAATACTAAAACAACGTAATATAAAAATTATATCGGCTCACAACGATATGACTCATATATTCAAAATAAAAAACGCTTTGGACAATGACGAGATAGTAAGTATTCACTGTGATAGGATCTTCGGAAGCAATAAAAGCACCAAAGTCCCATTTCTCAATGACAAAATAACATTACCATTAGGACCTTTTATCATAGCCGCTCAGGCAGAGGTCGATATGCTGGCATTATTCACCATGCGCGATGGTTACCGTAATTACAAACTTTATATATGTAATATTAATCCAAATAATGAATGTAATAATATTCGCGAAAAAGCCACTTCATTAGCATTATCGTATGCTTCTAAATTAGAAAAAATATTATATAAATATCCAGACCAATGGTTTAATTTCTTCGATATATGGAAAATATAACAATGATATCATATATCTGAATATAATTGTTTTGTCATCATGAATATTAAACATTATTTATATTGTCGCAGATACTAATTATTACATTTATAATTTAATGTATTCAATTCAATAAAGTCCAATAAAATAAAAAATCATACTCAGTAATAAAAATCCGATATTTCTTCTAATCTTAAGAAATATTTGTTACTTTTGTACTGTATTAATCACCCAAACATTGGTAATGATTATGAGTAGAACGATGAATTTATTCCCTGCATTAGAAAAAAAATATGGCAAAGACCAACAGAGTGCTTTGAAGGCTCAACATCTTGCACATGAGATTTCTTTCGGTCCCATTATATTTCAGGTGTCACGATTAATGGTTAAATTTGGAATATTGCAAATGCTTATCGATAGTGAGAACGGGTTGACAATGAATGAAATTACTGACAAAAGCGGATTATCGGAATATGCCGTCAAAGTTTTAGTGGAGTCATCACTGACTATTGGTACTATTTTATATAAGGACGGACGTTTCATAATATCGAAGGCCGGTTGGTTTCTGCAGAACGACCCATTGGTACGTGTTGACATGGATTTTAACCACGATGTAAATTATCTTGGATGGTTTAAACTCGAAGAATCATTACTCAATGGTAAACCTGAGGGACTTAAAGTATTTGGCCCATGGCCGACTATATACGAAGGCTTGTCACAACTGCCGGAACAGATCCGTAAAAGCTGGTTCGGATTCGACCATTATTATTCAGACAACTCTTTTGACGAAGCTTTAAAGATTATATTTAACGACAATATTAAAACACTGCTTGACGTGGGAGGTAATACCGGACGTTTTGCCTTACGATGTGTGGCATTCAACAAAGAAGTCAATGTCACTATAATGGATTTGCCTCAACAACTTGAGATGATGAAAAACAATATAAAAGGTCATGAAGGTGCAGAACGCATCAATGGACATGGAGTTGACTTGCTCGATGAGAAAGTACCTTTCCCTACCGGCTTCGACGCCATCTGGATGAGTCAATTCCTCGATTGTTTCTCAGAAGAACAGGTTATAAGCATATTGAGCCGAGCAGCTAAGTCAATGTCAAAAAGATCTTCACTTTATATTATGGAAACACTGTGGGACAGACAGCGTTTTGAAACAGCCGCATATTGTCTTACTCAAATATCATTATACTTCACCGCTTTGGCAAACGGCAACAGTAAGATGTTCCATTCAGATGACCTTTTTGCCTGCATAGAAAAATCCGGACTGAAAATTGAACACATATCCGACGGTCTTGGTAAGGGTCATTCCTTAATTAAATGTATAATATAATGAATATCAAAGATATAGACATATTAACTATTATTCCTCAACGTCATCCTTTCGTGATGATAGACCGATTGCAGTATCACAACGACACTGAGACCTCATCAAGTTTTTTTATCAAGAAAGATAATATTTTTTGCGAAAACGAATTGCTCAGAGAAGGAGGCATCCTGGAAAATATTGCACAAACATGCGCTGCACGAATAGGATATATCAACAAATATGAGAAACATGAAAAAATCAAAATAGGCTTGATAGGCTCTGTCAAAGACTTTGTCGTCAACAGAATGCCTGCTGCAAACAGCACCATCTTTACCAAGATAAGAGTAATGAGCGAGGTGTTCGCTATCACACTTATTGAAGCTGAAGTAACTGACAACGATGGTGTCATTGCACATTGTGAGATGAAGATATCGTTAACAGACAAGGAGGTTTTATGAAGGAGTTGAAAACAACGACTCGTTTTACAGTACGATTCAGCGAGGTTGATTCCATGAACATTACATGGCATGGCTCGTATGTCAGTTTTTTTGAAGATGCACGAGAAGCTTTCGGCAAAGAATACGGCATAGACTATCTTACCATATTTGGCAACGGATATTATGCACCATTGGTTGACATTCATATTGAGTATAAAAGTCCTCTCATTTATGGTGATCAAGGTATTATAAAGATAACATACAAAGATTGTGAAGCTGCCAAGTTACAGTTCGAATATGAAATTTTCAATGCCAGAAACGACAAACTCGTGGCGAAAGGCAGTACTACACAGGTGTTTTTAGACAAAGATTATAATTTAGTGTTATATCCTCCAAATTTTTTCATGGAGTGGAAAATCAAGAATAAACTGATAGAACAATGATATATTGCATTGGACATAACATCATATCGCCATTGGGATTCACGAGTGAAGCCAACTATGAGGCTGTCGTAAACGGGCACAGTGCACTGAGACTTCATGAAGGTACATTTGATTTGCCCGAACCGTTTTTCGGTTCTGTCATTGATGATGACAGTCTTGAAAATGCCATTGCTCCTTATCTGAAAAATAATATCTTTCCTCTTACCAAAATAGAAAAGATGTTGATATTGTCGGTAATAAAAGCCAATGACAATGCGAACATTGATTTGTGTGATAAACGTACAGCTTTCGTTATATCAACAACAAAAGGCAATGTATCATATCTCTCTGAAAATAATAATGATGACAAGATATTTTTATGGCATACTGCCGAAATGGTATGCAGATTTTTCGGAAACTGCAACGAACCGCTTGTGATATCCAATGCCTGTATTTCCGGAGCAGCAGCACAAATGGAAGCACTACGGCTGATAGAGAATGGCATTTATGACAATGTCGTTGTCACAGGTGCTGATGTATTGTCAAAATTCATAATTTCCGGGTTTCAGTCATTTAAAGCCTTATCTTCCGAACGCTGTCAACCTTTCGACCGCGACAGAAAAGGACTTAATCTCGGAGAGGCTTCAGCTACAATGATATTTTCTGCAAAAAAGACACCGACTGCAACGACAGCTTTGAGAAAAGCCTCTGTACGTAACGATGCTCGCCATATCTCGGCACCGTCAATAGAAGCTGAAGGTTTATATAATGCCTTGTCAGACATAACAGAAGACATCGATATAAACGACATTTCCTTTATTAACGCACACGGAACAGCCACAATATACAATGACGAGATGGAAGCATTGGCACTCAACAGGACAGGAATGCAGCATATACCCGTCAATTCGTTGAAAGCCTACTTCGGTCATACTCTCGGTGCTGCCGGCATTGTAGAATCCATATTGTCGGCAATGGCTTTAGACAAAGGCACAATATTGAAAAGCGAAGGTTGTATAAATACCGGTGCAAAACATGAAATACACCCGGTCTTGACAACAATTCAATGCAGCAAACGATATTTTATCAAAATGATATCCGGCTTCGGCGGCAGTAACGCCGCTCTGTTGTTCGAAAACGTAAGAGATAAAGACAATCAACCGGTAATCAAAAACTGCCGTTGTCAGAATCTAAGAATAATATCAACAGGAATATTATCTGACAATAAATTGATTATCAATGATAAAGAAATACATATAGAAAATTTGGCGCCCAATATTCCTGACAGCATTTACCGCAGCATGAAGATTTCTTATCCAAAATATTTCAAGATGGACATGCTGAGTAAAGTAGGATTCATTGTATCGGAACTAATGTTGAGAGATGCCGGATTCGATATCGAAACAAAGAAAAAAGAAATGGCTATAGCTCTATTCAATAGTAGTGCCTCATCAGATGATGACATAGCGTATCTTGAAAGTATCAAAGATAAAGATTCATATTATCCGAGTCCGTCAATTTTCGTCTATACGCTCCCCAATATTGTGGCCGGAGAAATCGCAATACGCAACAAAATTCTCGGAGAAACTTCGTTTTTCATCTCAAAAAACTATAATCCTCAGATGATATATCAACAGGTATGCAACATAATGTCAAAACCGTCAACAAAATATATTCTATGCGGCTGGTGTGAATATTTTAAAGGACATTATGACGTAAGACTCATGATTGTAACAAAAGATTCAGAAAAAGGAATATTGTTTAACACAAATAATATATTATGAAAATTAAGAAATCAATACTAATATTATTTGCAACATTATTCTGTTTGACGGTAAAATCTCAGGATGTCGAAATCTTGACATTACCATTAAGAACGAAAGGAATTGATGCATATCAAGGAGATAAACAATCAAGTATATATGAATTGTATGGTTTATTCCAAACCGGCGACTGTTTGAAATCGTATGATTCATATAAATACGGATTTAAAAGAATCAAAGCAGCTAACATTTTGGCAACTTTTGGTTCATATTTAGTTTCATCTCCAGTATTATTCACTTTCATTTTAAATAACAATCTTATTGACATCGATTACAACATTATATTTTTAATAAGTTCGATATGTCTGTTTTATTATATTACTGTCTCGATATTAACGTCAATATTTTTCTACTGTATAGAAAAAAGACAAATAAAATACAGTTACGAACATAATAATTACCATTGCATCAAGTCAACATCAATGACATTGAACGTAATAATGACGAAAAATAGATGTCGTGGTTTATCGTTAAATTTTTAAAAATAAATTTATATGGAAGAATTAATTCTTAAATTAAAAAATGAAATCATCGAAGTCCTGAATCTTGAAGAAGTAAAACCTGAAGATATCGATGAAAATGCTGCACTTTTCGGAGAAGGATTAGGTCTTGACTCCATAGATGCATTGGAACTCATAGTATTAATGGAGAAAAACTACGGTATCAAGTTACAAGACCCGAATCAAGGTAAAGAGATTTTCAAATCTATTGCCGTAATGGCTGATTATATTAATAAAAACAGGACTAAATAAAAATGGCAGCAGTCTATGTCACAGGGACCGGTATAGTCACCGGATTAGGATACGGGAAACGTGTCACCATGGAGGCATTGCGCAAACATCAAAGTGCTGTCTGCGAGATTAAATATCTCGATACCATACATCATGAATTGCCCGTCAGTGAGGTGCCTTTCAGCAATGATGAGATGATGCATATTCTCGGTATAAACGACAATATACCAATGACTCGAACAGCATTGATGGGCAGGTTGGCATTAAAAGAAGCCATGGAAGAGGCAAGTCTCGACCCTCAAAAACAAAAAACAGCCCTGGTGTCCGGCACCACAGTTGGAGGAATGGACAAAAGCGAGAAATATTATCCCGACTTCCTCTCCAATGACAGTAAGAATATGTATATCAGCACTCATGACTGCGGAACATGTACCGAGATGATTGCCGGACAATATAATGGTTTTTATATGATGACGACATTGTCAACAGCATGCAGTTCTGCCGCCAATGCCATCTTGATAGGTAAAGAATTGATAGAGACCGGACGTGTAGATGTTGCAATAGTAGGAGGCAGCGAATGTATCACCAAGTTTCACCTCAACGGCTTCAACACCCTGATGATATTGGATAAAAACAACTGTCGCCCTTTCGACAAAAGTCGTACCGGACTGAATCTCGGAGAGGGTGCTGCATATTTGGTACTCGAATCGGAAGAATCTGTCAAAAGACGCAATGTCAAGCCTCTATGTCTGCTCTCCGGTGTAGCAAACCATTGCGACGCTTTCCATCAGACAGCATCAGCACCCGACGGAGAAGGTCCTTATCTCGCCATGACTGATGCCCTTAAAGATGCCATGTTGTCACCCGGCGATATAGACTATATAAATGCACATGGGACCGGTACCATACATAATGATTTAAGTGAAGGCATTGCCATAATGAGGGTATTCGGTGAAAAGATTCCGCCTACTGCATCTATAAAAGCTTTTATCGGTCATACAACAAGTGCCGCAGGCAGCATAGAAGGAGTGATATCGATATTATCTCTCATTGAAAACTATCTACCTGTTAATCTTAACTTTAAAGAAAAGATAGATGAGTTGTCGTTTACGCCTTGGCACGACGACACCATGACTCACAGACCTTTGCGTCATTTAATGTCCAACTCTTTCGGTTTCGGAGGCAACGACACTTCTTGTATTTTTTCCAAATTAAAGGAGGAACAATAATGAGTGTATTCATAGCATCATGTGCTCAAATATCGATACAAAAACCTCTCAGTGACGAGTGGTTCTACATGCCTGTACATTATGATGAACCTTTTGTCAGAGCCATAGACCCCGATTATAAACCTTTTATCAATCCCATAGCAGGTCGTCGTATGGGGTTGATAATGAAACGTGCCATCGCTACATCTATGACAGCACTCGCCGATGCTTCTTTGGTACAGCCTGATGCCATAGTCACAGCTACAGGACTCGGCTGCATAGAAAATACGGAAAAATTTCTTAAGACTTTGTGTTATGAAGGAGAATCCTGCCTTCAACCTACTTATTTCATCAACTCAACACACAACACCATAGGCTCTTCCATCGCCTTGCATAAAAAATGCCATGGATACAACAATACTCACGTGCACAAAGGCATTTCTTTCGAGAGTGCCCTGCTCGATGCCATGCTTCAATTCGAACTTGGCAAAATTGAAAACGCTCTCGTCGGAGCTTATGACGAAATGACTCAAGATTATTATCATCTACTCGATAAGATAAATATGTGGGATGGAACTTTCGCATCTGAAACAGCGGTCGCCATTGTGTTGAAAAAGAATGGAGACATCGAACTTGTAGATTTGGATATTTTATATAAACCTGAAAAACAACTACTAATCGATAGAACAAACTTGTTATGCAATAAAAAAGGAATATCAACAGAAAATATTGATTTGTTAGTAACAGGCAAGAACAACAACAAAGAAAACAATGCCGTTTACGAAGCTTTTGAAAAGTCAATCGGTTTGGAAAACAAATCTGAGACATATAAAAATATATTCGGAGAGTCTTTTACATCTTCTGCCTACGGTTTTTACTATGCCTTTGCATGTCTTAGAAAAGGCAGGTCTCCACAAGGCAAAGATGCAAATAATATATTGATTTACAATCATTATAAAAACATTGACCATTCTTTAATTCTATTATCAAGATGTTAAGATTTATTGTCATAGCGATATTGCAAAGCATATTTTTGTCATCGGGACAAGTCTTTCTAAAACTTGCAATGAAAAGAATCGACGTTTTTGAATGGTCATGGGTGTTTTTTAAAAATTTACTTCTCAACTGGCCACTTGCAGCATGTGGTTTAGGATTTGGTGGCGCCACCGTATTATGGCTTTACATGTTGCGTCATTTCGATTTCTCGCTTGCTTATCCCATCACAAGCATAAGTTATGTCTTTGGCATGATAGCTGCAGCCTTAGTGTTTCACGAATCCATTCCCGCCACACGCTGGATTGGTGTTGTTTTAATAGTTTTTGGTGTATTTTTCCTTGTAAAACAATAAATTATGAAGAAAACATTATCACTTTCAATGATGATTATGCTTTTATCCTTGACATTGTCTGCCCAAAATCAAACTGTTACCGATGTTTCTGAAATAGAAAATATCATAACACTATTCTCAGAAAATATCAATAACATAGATAATATGCTTTGTCATTATCAATATGAAAAATCCGTTTCCATGCTTGAAGAGACAATACAAAGTTCCGGCACTGTAGCATATATGAAAAAAGGTAAACTTTACTGGAATTCTGAGAACAACAACTCATCTTTTCTTTTGATAAATGACAGTATTAAGATTGTAAATAAAGATAACTGTAACGTTACAACAACAGAAAATCATCCGTTATTTAAAGAAATAGCAAAAATAGTATCGTCAGGTGAAGAAAACGGTTTTGTTTTTGACAAAAACACATTCGAAACAGTCTTCTCTAAAGATACCGATGCCGTCACAGTACAAATGACACCTAAAAAGAAACGCCTTAAATCATTGTTTAACAGCATCCTGATAATTATCGACAATGATACAATGACAATCCAAAGTATCGAAATAACCGACGTTTACGGAGACATGGCGAAAATCATCTTGTCGGATGTTGTATTCAACGCTCCTGAAAACGAGCGGTATTTTAAATTTTAAATGTCATGTTGAATTCCTTATATACATATACAAAAGAGAGCGAAACGGTATTCAAAGTCCATCTGAATCGAGACAATATCATCTTCAAAGTCCATTTTGAAGGCAATCCGGTGTTGCCGGGAGCTTGTATGGTCGAAATCACACGCAAACTAATGGAAACGATAACAGGCAGACCATTATATATCATAAAGATAAAAAATCTTAAATTTGCCAATATGGTGACGCCGGTCAATAATCCCGACATACTGTTTCACTTTGACATTTCAAACTGTAAAGATGACACAACCGAAAGTAAAGTGCAAATAACAGATACGGAAAACAAACAATTATTTGCGAAATTATCATTAACGTTGAAAGATGTTGCGTGAGCCTAAAATATGTATTGTCATACCCTGTTACAATAATGTCGGGACAATAGCCGAAGTAGCCTTGGCTGTTAAGCAATACCTTGATGATGTTGTTGTCGTCTGCGATGGTTGTACCGATGGCAGCGATGCTGAAGTGTTAAAGATTCAAGACAAGGTAACTTGCATCTCATACACCCCGAACAAAGGTAAAGGTCATGCCATAAAAACCGGAGTGCTATACGCCATACAACACAATTTCGACTATATGATTACCATTGACGCTGACGGACAACATTTTGCGTCAGACATACCTCTATTCATAAAATCAATAAAAAACAACAATGGTGCCATGATTATCGGAAACCGTTTCCTAAAACAGGAAAACATGCCGGAAGGAAACACTTTCGCCAACAAATTCTCGAATTTTTGGTTTGCTTTACAGACAGGCATATATCTTCCTGATACTCAATCAGGTTTCAGAGCCTATCCTCTTAATATGATTGCTTCCATGCATTTGTTTACAAGCCGTTATGAGGCAGAATTGGAATATTTGGTACGTTTGGCATGGCAAAATGTCAAATTCGTAAATATTCCAATACAAGTTTATTACGCTCCTGCCGGCGAGAGAGTGACACATTTTCGCAAAGGTGCTGATTTCATAAGAATCTCTATGATGAATACCGTGTTATGCCTGCTGTCTATTGTTTACGGTTATCCGTCAAGATTAATCAGATATATTTTCAACGGAGGTCGCCATGAATAAATTCTTCCTTCGTCTTTTTGACTTCTTCAAGACAAGAAAAGTCCTGCTTTTTAGTTTGGTAACAACACTTATTGTTCTGTTGACTGTAAGCGCACTCAATATGAATTTCAATGAAGACATATCAGGTTTCCTTCCAAAAGACAAACAAAACGAGCAAATCAACTATGCTTACACACATATTGGTGCATCAAATACAATAATAGTTTATTTTTCCATGCGCGACAGTCTTACAGACGGAATCGATGTTATACCAGAAGCAATAGAATATTTCATCAACACCTTGAACAACAATGACATAAATAAATATAGCAAAAAGATTCAATACACTGTCGATGAATCTGCAATAATAGAAAAGATGAATTTTCTTTCAAAAAACATTCCATATTTTCTCGACAGAACAGATTATGAACGTATTGACAGTATTATCATCAAAGAAAACATTATTAAACAATTAGGATACGACAGAAATATACTTGGCAGCATACAAGGAAGCATTATGAAAGGTGTCATAAGCAATGACCCGTTGCTCATATCGTCGGAGTTACTTGCAGGATTAAACAGTTTCCGCATGAATGAACAGTTCACAGTATCAGATGGATATATTTATACTGCCGATGGAAAAGAAGCTATTGTAAGAATAGAATCCGGATTCCCATTGAGCGAGACTGCCAACAACAAGGTTCTCATCAATATTATCGACAAAAGTGCAAAAGACACTGAAGATGTTTACAATGATGTCACTGTCAAGCCATTTGGAGCGGCATATATATCAGTCGGCAATGCCGATCAAATCAAACATGACAGTATAGTAACTGTCAGTATTGCCATAATTTTTATTGTCATCATCTTGTTTTATTCATTCCGTTCCTTGAAAATCATCATCTCTTTGCCTTTGACAATATGCTTTGCCATGCTTTTCGCTTTAGGGATAACCTCTTTGGTATATCACGAAGTATCTCTCATTGCTATCGGCATTTCCTCAGTAATCATTGGCATTGCCGCCAACTATCCGCTGCATTTTCTCGACCATAAATATCATCTTTATTCTACACGTCAGACTATCAACGATATAATAGAACCTCTTACTATAGGCAACATCACAACGGTAGGAGCTTTTCTCAGTCTTCTGTTCATCAGTTCTCCTGCAATGAAGAATCTCGGCTTGTTTTCTGCATTATTACTTGCCGGAGCAATATTATTCGTTCTTATCGTCATTCCACACATAGTACCGGAAAACCATAAATGCTATTCAAAAAATCCCAAACGTTTGTTCAAAAGATTCACAAATATATCTTTTGAAAACTATAAACCATTGATATTCATAATTTTTGTTTTAACAATTATTTTTCTATTCTTTGATAAAGCAAAATTTGACGCCGACATGAGTAAAATAAACTATATGACTGATGAACAACGTGTCATGATGCAAAAACTTACAAAAGATACTGAAGATTCCGACATGTCCTTGTTTATTGTTGCAGAAGGTAACGACATAAACTCGGCATTATGCGAATATGAATCTATATATAATGATTTACAAGAACTTACAACAACACACAAAGACATCAGACTCACTTCAATAGGGTCTTACATACCTTCAAAAGAAAAACAGAAAGAACGACTTGCATTATGGAAAGAATATTGGAATGATAAAAATATATATCCTATTATTGAAGAAGCTGCTGTACAACAAGGCTTTAAAAAAGATGCATTTACAGGTTTCAAACAACTTATCGACAAGGATTACGAAGTAAAGGATATGGACTATTTTGCACCATTATACGATGACCTTGCCGAAAACTACATTTTAAACGAAGCAGATAGAGCTATGGTTTTCAGTGTATTACATGTAAAACCGGAACAATGTGCCGCAATTATGGACAGTCTGAAAAACGACACCCGTTTTTCTTCCGACAAGGTGTTTTTATTTAATCAGCAATCCATTATGACGCAAATAATAGAATCTTTATCAGAAGATTTCGATTTGGTATTAATTATTTGCAGTTGTATAGTATTTTTCTTCCTGTGGCTGTCGTTCGGACGTATCGAGCTCACCTTATTATCATTCTTACCATTGGCAATCAGTTGGATATGGATACTTGCGTTAATGCCTGTCTTCAACATGCAGTTTAATATCGTCAACATCATCTTGGCAACCTTTATTTTCGGCATGGGAGACGACTATACGATATTCATGACTGAAGGCTGCATGTACGAATTTCGTTATGGCAAAAAAATGCTCAGCACATATAAAAGCACAGTGGCATTATCAGCATTGATAATGTTTATTGGAATAGGAGTGTTGATCTTGGCAAAACACCCGGCCATGAGACAATTGGGAGAAGTCGTGATATTAGGCATGTTTGCCGTGGTGATGACAGCCTTTGTGATACCTCCTTTTTTCTTCAAATGGTTGACAACAAAAAAAGGCGTTCCTCGCAAAAATCCCATTACCTTAAAGAACCTGTCCCTTACCGTTTATTCTTTCACAGTATTTATTATCGGCACATTATACCTCGACATATTGGGATTCATTCTTCTCACTATCGGAAGAAGAACCGATAAGCATCTTCTAACATATCGTATTCATCTTCAACATATTTGTCATTTCGTCCTTAACAGAATACCCATGAGTTCCTTCTCTCTGAGAAATGAATCAGGAGAAGAAAAACCTTTTGACAAACCGTCCATAATAATAAGCAACCATCAGTCTCATATCGATTTGATGGCAATATTATCTCTGACTCCTAAAGTGATAGTATTCACAAACCATTGGGTATGGAACTGTCCTTTTTACGGATGGGTAATTCGCCATGCAGGATTCATACCCACAGAAGACTTTGATTATGAGAACCTTGATTATCTTAAAGAGATGGTAAACAAAGGATATTCCATTTTCATCTTTCCGGAAGGAACACGTTCGGAAGACAGGTCTGTTTTACGCTTTCATAAAGGTGCTTTCTATTTGGCAGAACAACTTGGCCTTGACATTCAGCCAATCATGTTGCACGGGTTTGGATATAATCTGCCAAAAACAAATTTACTTTTAAAAAAAGGTCCCCTTAATACTGTGATAATGAAAAAAATATCACTAAAAGGTAAAGAATATCAAAATGTTTGCAAAGAAACCCGTAAATTATATGTCCAAAAGTATTCTCTCTTATGCAAGGAGATTGAAACAGCAGATTACTTTGCCGACGAAGTGATAAATAATTATTTATATAAAGGTAAGGAAATAGAAAAACGTGTAATCACAGCATTAAAGAAACATGACAATTATAAAACGGAGATTGCCATGATACCCCCAAAATGCAATGTCCTGTTGACAAACTGCGGTATAGGAGCTGCGTCACTGTTGGCCGCATTAGTTTGTAAAGACACCATCATCAATGCTTTGATAGAAGAGGAAGAATATTACTTTACAGCTCTAAACTGTGCCTCAGTACCTAATAACTTACATTATATAAGGAAAGAAGAAAACGTTACATACGATTATATCATTGACTGTCATGGAGAATAAATACGAAGTTGTCATCATCGGCAGTGGACTTGGAGGATTATCCACTGCATATATATTAGCAAAACATGGATACAAAGTTGCAGTCTTCGAAAAAAACACTCAATTTGGAGGATGCTTGCAATCTTTTGTCCGTCAGGGAGTTAAATTTGAGACGGGAATGCATTATATCGGCAGCATGAAAGAAGGTCAGATATTGCACCGCTACTTTAATTATCTTTCTTTGCTCAATGACATAGAATTGTCTCCATTGGACCCGACAGGATATGATATCATATCTTTTCGTGATGACTTGTATCATTTTGCCAATGGTCATTGCAATTTCATAGACACTCTTTCAAAAAAATTTCCCCAAAACAGAAAAGACATAGAAAATTATGTGGATACTTTACACAAAATCACCTATAATTCTCCATATTACTCATTCAAAGATTTCGACAACATAAACCTGATTGACCCTGAACACGTAAAGATAAGCGTAAATAATTATTTAGACGGAATATCCAACAATGAAACACTTAACAACATTTTGGCCGGCAACTCACCTCTTTATGCCGGAGTAAAAAACAAGACACCTTTATATATTCATGCCCTTATCAGCGATTTTTATATCAACAGTGCCTACAGAATAGTCAACAGCAGCGATACTATTGCAAAATCATTGATAATATCGTTGAAAAAGATGGGTGCAGACCTATACAACAATGCTACTGTAAATAAAATAATATGCGATGACGAAAAAGCAGTGGCGATACGATTAAATAATGGCGAACTAATTGATTCTAAATACATTATTTCTGATATACATCCTGAAACATTACTTGACATGATTGATTCCCATCTTATCAGAAAAGCATACCGTCAAAGAATTTGCAACATGCAACAAACTGTATCCACTTTTACAGTATATATAAAATTCAAAGACAACACAGTACCTTATCTTAACAGTAATTTTTTCAAATATAGGAGCAGAAATGTTTGGGATTGCGAAACATACAGTGACAACATCTGGCCAAAAAATTATCTATACATGCACCAGTGTTATGAAAAAAATCAGAAATGGGCAAAAGGAGCTATATTATTTGCATTTATGAAATACTCCGATGTATTACGATGGCAAGGCACTACTGTAGGCAGACGCGGTACCGAATACGAAACGTTCAAAACAATTAAAGCCGATAAATTATTGGCTGCATTGGAGGAAGATTTCCCGGGCATCAGAAACAACATAGAGAACTATTGGACATCAACTCCTTTGACGTATCAAGACTATACTGCCACAAAAGAAGGTTCTACATACGGTGTCTTGCGTGATGTCACATCTCCTATGCAAACATTTATTTCACAACGTACTAAAATTCCCAACTTGTTTCTCACCGGACAAAACACCAACTCACATGGCATTCTCGGCGTCATCATAAGCGCCATAATAACTGCCGGAGAACTTGTCGGGCGTAATACTCTTATTAATGAATTAAAAAATATTTACTGATTTTTTTTGTCATATTTTTATCTTTGCCAATACAGACTGACTTGTTAAAAAAATGTGTTATTTTTTTATATATTTGCATAAAATATCAAAAAATGAAATGTAAACTTATTTATCCTAAATGGAATAAACTTCCCGGACAAACGACATTTAACCTCCCACCTCATGGACCTGTTGTTTTTGCAGCAACACTACCGGATTATGTGGAAGTATCTTTTACCGACGAAAACGTGGAAGTTATTAACTTTGAAGAAGAATGCGATTTTGTTTGCATCTCCATGATGCTGTCAACACAAGTAAAACGAGGCTGGGCAATAGCAACAGAATACCATAATAGAGGTAAGAAGGTATTGTTTGGCGGAATATCCACAATGTTGCATGCAGAAGAAACACTTCAATATGCCGATTCTATTTTCTTAGGAGAAAGCGAAGGTCGTATGGATGAAGTGATGGCCGACTTACGTAATGGCAGATTGAAAAAAGTTTACAATTTCATGGGCAAACAGCCTCCTATTGAACTCGTCGGTCCTGCTCGCAGAGACCTGTATAAAAAAGACCTGTATAATCACAAAGGTGTTCAAATGGTTGACCTTTTCCATGCTTCCAGAGGTTGCCGTTTCAGTTGCTATCCTTGTGCCGTTTCTTATCTCGGAGGCAGATGTTTTCGTCCCCGTCCTATGGATAAAATAATAGAAGAATTAGCAACAATAGACAATAACAGACTTTTTGTCGTCGATAACTCATTAGCTCAAAATAAAGAATGGGAAATGGAACTTTTTAGAGAGATGATTCCATTCAAGAAAAAATGGATCAGCCACACCATAGAAGACGATTCTCAAGTGCTCGACCTTGCCGCTCAAGCCGGTGCATGGTACGTATATCAAGCAATATATGATACCTCAGATTATATAAAAGAACGTGTCAAACGCTATCATGATTATGGCATAGGTGTGGAAGGTACTATTTTATTGGGGCTTGATAATCAGACAGAAGATGACATAAAACACTTGATAGACTTCCTATTGGAAATTGACCTCGACTTGGCAGAATTTACCATACTATCTCCATTCCCTCATACCAAAGCATACGACGACCTGTTAAGGCAGGGCCGTATCTTTGATTTCGATTGGGATCACTATAATGCCGGTCAGGTTGTTTATCATCCTAAAAACATGACTGCAGAAAAATTGCAGGAATTGTATGACTATGCATGGGATACATTTTATAAAAATGAGTCTCAGGAACAAAAAATGTTTAAACTTTTTACCAAAGTAATGTTGCGTGAAATGGAAGACGGCACTTATCATCCTCGTAACAGACAACTCGCCAACAAGTCTTTTGGTAAAGAAGTGATAAGAAATATTAAAAAAAATTAATAATATGAAAGTTTCACCTACATATTATGATGAGATTTTTCCTTTTAACGGACAATGGGACATGCCGTCATCATGCGGATTGAAAATTCGTAATATCAATGGCAAGACTTATGTCATTGTAACAGAATTATATCAAGATAATCCTGGAACTTCGGTGACATACGCAGGGAAATCTTTGGCAGAACAGATATGTAAAGCTAAAAACTTGAACATAAACGAAATAGTTTATGTTGAATGTAACCCTGACACTAATTCAAAGCTTTCTTTCTATGATGAAGAATATTTTCTGGTATCATTTGACGGAGATATTCCAACTTACCATCAACTAACACCGGAGGAAGTATTATTCTTATTCCCAAAAGAATGAAAATGAAAAGATTTATAATATTATCGATATTCTTTACCGTATGTTTCAGCCTTAATGCTCAATCTAAAATTGACATTTGGAAAGATATTGAAAACATGAAAGGCAATAAAACAATGATGTTGGTATATCCGGCAGCAGCAAACAACAATACTGGTGCTGCAGTTGTGATATGTCCCGGTGGCAGTTATCATCATCTCGGAATAACTCGAGAAGGTAAAATGGTTGCCGAATGGTTCAACAAAAAAGGGGTATCTGCCTTTGTGCTGTGTTACCGTACTGCAGGAAAAGGTTACCATTATCCTGCTATGATGGAAGACATTCAGCGTGCCATACAATTGATTAGAGACAACGCCGACAAACATGGTATTGACACCGATAAAATTGGTGCAATAGGATTCTCTGCCGGCGGTCACCTTGTCACTATGTCAGGAGCATTTTCCAATCACAACTATTTGTCTGACATTGGAATACAAACAGAAACAAATCTTCGACCCAATTGGATAGCTGCCATCTATCCTGTTGTTTCCATGCAAGACAGCATTGCTCATCAATGGTCTCGAAAATCATTATTAGGAAAAGAAAATATAACAAAAAAGAATAAAGACCTTTTCTCTATGGAATTACAAATACCTGATAATATGCCCCCAACTTTTATATTGGCTTCCAAAGATGATGACGTGGTAGATTACCGCAACAGCATGGCATTAGATAAAGCTTTAACGAACAAAAATATATGTCATTCTTTTCTACTCTTAGATACCGGAGGACATGGTTATGGGATGAAAGACACCGATTTTACCGTTTCTTCACAATGGAGAGAAAAACTTTATGAATGGTTGATTTCCATTAATGTTTTGAAATAAAATTATTATGACAAACAAATATCCCCTTATTGAATATCAACCTCTTGATGTAATAAAGAAATATCAGGAAGTAAGATTATGTGAGACAATGGAATATCTTAACGCAAAATCACCGTTTTATTCCAAAATGTTTAATGATAATCATATAGATATTGAAAAAATAAAAACCATAGAATCGTTACAAGAAATACCTTTCACTGAAAAAAAAGACCTGCAACTATATAACGAAGATTTTATTTGCGTTCAAAAGGAAAAAATAATCGATTATATAACCACCTCCGGTACTTTGGGAGATCCTGTTACCTTTGCATGTAGTGAAAAAGACTTACAACGATTGGCATATAATGAGAAAATATCATTTATTTGCGCAGGATTGAGACCCGGCAACATTATGCAACTCATGACTACCATAGACAAAAGATTTATGGCAGGATTGGCTTATTTCCTGGGTATCAGGGATTTGGGAGCAAGTATTATACGCGTCGGTAACGGAATACCTGAACTACAATGGGACACCATACGTCGTATCAAACCGGACACCATATTATGTGTGCCGTCATTTATATTACGACTGATACAATACGCTGAAGAACACGGCATAGATTATAAAAACTCTACTATCCGTCGTATCATAGGCATTGGTGAAGGATTACGAGACCAGAACTTCAACCTCAATCTTCTCGGCAAGAAGATAAAAGAGAAATGGGATGTACAACTCTTCGCCACATATTCATCTACAGAGATGTCAGCCACTTTCCCGGAATGTGAATATGGCTGCGGTGGTCATCATCATCCAGAACTAATAATAGTAGAAATAATTGGCGAAAACGATGCTCCCGTCAAAGATGGCGAAGTAGGTGAAGTGGTAATAACGACTCTCGGTGTTGAAACCATGCCACTGTTGCGTTTCAGGACCGGAGACATGGCAAGCATTCATACCGAACCTTGTCGCTGTGGTCGCAAGTCTTTCCGTATCAGCCCTTTGGTAGGACGTAAGAACAATATGATAAAATTGAAAGGTACCACATTGTATCCTCCTGCAATATTCGATGTACTCGACAATACCGAATATGTTGAGAATTATGTAGTTTATATAGACTATAATTCTACCGGTACCGATGAAGTATTAGTAAAAATAGGATTACGTCATACACCTGAATTCGATGTGGTGAAAGAACTCAAGGACCGTTTCCGTGCTCGTATAAGAGTGGCTCCTGAGATAGAAATAACCCCAGCTGAAATAATACAAAAAATTAACTTTCCGGCAACAAGTCGTAAACCTGTGAAACTAATTGATAACCGCAAATAATATCATTATATATGAATGAATTTGACAACATAAAACCATATTCCGACAAAGATGTCCCTGCCGCAATCAAAAGATTAGCTGATAATGAACTGTTTCCTGCAATAATCCATTATCTTTTCCCTGATAGGAACTTTGAAGAATATCGCAATGAATTTATCAATATAAAAACTGTTAAAGAGTTTCAAGTAAAATTCGTATATTCTGCAATGAAATCCATTATTAAAAATACATCAACAGGATTTCATTATTCAGGAGCAAACAATATCGATAAAGACGACTGTCATGTTTATATAAGCAATCACAGAGACATAGCACTCGATGCCGCATTGTTCGATTGTGTCCTTTATGAGAACAACATCGATACTTGCGAAATAACATTCGGAAACAATTTGATGCAAGGTGATTTCATAATTGATTTTGGTAAAATAAACAAAATGTTTCGTATCATGCGAGGCGGCAATGCTCATGACTTCTACAAACAGTCAATCGAGGTATCTCAATATATTCGTTATACCATCTTGGAGAAAAAACAATCTATCTGGATCGCTCAACGCAATGGTCGTACCAAAGACGGCGACGACAAAACAGAACTTGGCGTACTGAAAATGCTATCTCTTGGTAGTAAAAGCAACTTCGTTGAAAATTTCAATGAAATTAATATTTTGCCAATCTCAATATCATACGAATATGAGCCATGCGATTTCATGAAAACGCAAGAACTTTTTATCACAAAATACCAAAAATATGAAAAAGAACCCGGAGAAGATATGAAAAGCATCCTAAATGGCATCAGTCAGAAAAAAGGCGAAATACATCTTTCAATATGCCCTCCCATCATAATAGAAGAACTTGAATACTGTGACAGATTCGATAAAAACGAAAAATTCATACAACTTGCAAAGATAATAGACGATCGAATATACAGAGATTATAAATTATTCAAGAACAATTATATAGCACATGACCTGCTAAATAAATCCTATCGCTATGAAAATCATTATTCAAAAGAAGATAAAGAATCTTTCATACAATATAAAAACAATGGATTAAGCCAACTTAACGGAGATTATGATGAACTGGAACAAATATTTTTAAAGATTTACGCTACACCCGTCGATAATTGTGAAAGATTTAAAAAACATTAATATATTACATTACAATATAATCAAACATTTAAGACGCATTAACGCGTCTTTTTTCATGCAATTTTAATGTTAAAACGATTTATTTCTCTTTCAATTTGTGATTTTAAGTTGTTAAACCCACAATTGTCAGAAAAATGAATAATACATTATGAGATCTTTATCATTTCTTATATTCATTCCCTTATTATTATCATCTTGTTATTTAGAAAACATTCTTTCATATAAAATACCGAGCATAGAAGATCAATTTTATTTCGATAAAATCAACATTGATTGCAGTGAAAACCCTTCATATTTTCCATAAGATACAAATTCTTTGCCATTATTACCCAAAATATACCACAAAGCAACAAGTAACAATACATTAGAATCTTTTTTGGTAAAAAAAAGAACCCTCTCCTTCTTGATTTTACGTAATGACACTTTAATTTTCGAACGTTATTACTATGATACCGTTCAATATCCGGTCATTCCAACTTTCTCAATATCAAAAAGTTTTGTTTCCACATTAATCGGTATAGCTTTAGATGAAGTTTTTTTTAATAGTTTGAATGAACCTATTACATATTACGTTCCGGAATTAGACAGCAATTACAGGAATATCACCTTACAAATGCTACTTGACATGCGTTCCGGGCTTGATTGTCACGGATTTATCAATGGTGTGCCAAGAATATATTTCAGCAAAGACCTTAATAAAGATATAAATAATTATTATCTCAGAAACAAACCCGGTTCTGAGTTTAATTACTTGAATATAAATACATTATTATTAACCATTGCATTAGAAAACGCCACTTCGACAAATACTGCAAACTATTTGGAAGCTAAAATTTGGAAACCTCTCGGAATGGCAAATCCGGCTACTTGGAATGTCGATGACACCGGACAAATCAAAGGGTTTACAGGATTAAACGCCTCTCCTATGGATCTAATACGTTTTGGCAATCTTATTTTGAAAAATGGCGTGTATAACGGACAACAACTGATTCCGTACAATTGGTTAACCGAATGCATGACCATTCATAACGATTCCAAAGACAACAACGGCTATCATTATTCTTACAGTTGGAGAATTACAGATAAAGGTAACTATGCAGCTACCGGTCTTTTAGGACAATACATTTTCATCGTCCCATCAAAAAATATCGTAATTGTTCGTACCGGCGACTCTTTCAGTCACTTTAACTGGATACAATTTTTAGAAATATTATCTGAGACACTATAAACTCAGAATTTTTCAAACTCTTCCTGCTTCTCGCTCCACTTATCAATAAGTTCCTGCAGAAATTCTTTCTTTTGAGAATATCTCAAATACCATTTATCATCTGTTATAATATCCGGATGAGAGTGAGGATTTAATAAAACCATCTCCATTTCCGCCAACTCTTTTTCAATAGACTCGATCTCTTCCTCTATTTTTTTAACCTCTCTTCCAAGTCGTTTTTTCTCTTTGTTAATTTGTTTATTAGCTTCGTAATCAATTCTATTCTGCGATATTGACTGAGGAGACTGCTTGGGTATGTTATTTCTTTTATTCAACTCTTCCAACTCTGAAATTTTCTTTGCCTCCATAAAGTCATAAACATCACCAATATATTGTTTTATATGAGGTTTCTTAAACTCATATACTTTATTGGTAAGTCCTTGAAGAAAATCACGGTCGTGCGACACTACTATCAATGTTCCGTCATATTGAATAAGTGCAGATTTCAGAATATCTTTCGACAGCATATCAAGATGATTGGTAGGCTCATCGAGAATCAACAGATTTGTTGGAAATAACAACATTTTGGCAAGTGACAAACGAGCTTTCTCGCCTCCGGAAAGCACTTTGACTTTCTTGTCAATATCCTCACCACTAAAGAGAAAAGCCCCGAGCAAGGACTTTACCTTGACACGCATATCACCTTTTGCCACATCGTCGAGTGTCTCAAAAACAGTTTTCTCCGGGTCAAGCATCTCATGCTGATTTTGAGAATAATAACCTATAGAAACTAAGTGTCCCAATTTAACCTCGCCATCATGATCCAAAACACCGGCAATAATCTTCGACAAAGTTGATTTTCCTTCACCATTACGTCCAACAAAAGCAATCTTTTCACCTCTTGTAACAATAAGATTAATATCATCAAGGACCTGTTTCTCTCCATAACGCTTTGAGACATGCTGTAATTCCAATGTTATCTTACCGGAATGAGGTGCAGGTGGAAAACGAAAATGTATTGCAGATTTATCTCTATCGTCAACTTGAACCATATCCATGCGTTCCAAATATTTCACACGAGATTGCACCTGTTTTGCTTTTGTTGCCTTATAACGAAACCGTTCAATGAAAGCTTCAATATTTTTTATTTCCTTCATCTGATTGTCAAGAGCTGCCTTTTGAAGATCTATACGCTCCTCCCGACGCTCTACAAATTCCGAATAAGAACATTTATAATCATATATCTTGGCCCCTGATATTTCTATTGTCCTTATAGTAATATGGTCAAGGAAAGCACGGTCGTGTGATACCATAAGTACTGCACCATAATAAGACTTCAAAAACGACTCGAGCCATTGTATTGATTCTATATCAAGATGATTTGTCGGTTCATCCAACAGTAACAATTTAGGTTTCTTCAACAGTATCTTGGCAAGTTCTACACGCATCTGCCAACCATTGCTGAATTCCGTCATTGATCTTGTCATATCATCATGTTCAAAGCCGAGACCCACAAGGATACGTTCCGCCTCCCCCTCAATGGAATGACCTCCCAATAGAGCGAGACGCTCGTTCAAGCTGCTCATCATCTCAATCTGTTTTTGATAAGACTGTGATTCATAATCAGTACGGCTTATTATATCCTGTTGAATATCAAATAATTTCTTCTCTATTACATGATACTCATCGAAAGCTGTCATCACTTCTTCCATGACGGTCATGGAACTATATATATTTTTTTCTTGCGGCAAATATCCTATACTTACATCATCCGACATCACGACATCACCTTTAGTAGGTTTCTCAAGACCACAAATAAGACGAATGAGTGTTGTTTTTCCCGCTCCATTTTTACCGACAAGACCTATTCTGTCTTTCTCACGTATCATAAAGCTGATATCGCTAAAAAGGTCTTTTCCAGTATAATGTATGCTAAGATTCTGTATTGAAATCATGATGCAAAGATATGGATTTTTATCTCAAATAAGAAATTTTCTTTTTTAACGACATCAAAAAAGGGGACGCTGTTGCGTCCCCTTTCTCTTCTTAATCATACTCGATGATTATTTGATAACGGTGATCCTCTTCACTGTCACTCCGCTCTCGCTTACT
>NZ_DBMCYK010000019.1:36535-56741 GCF_056978975.1 Candidatus Limimorpha avicola | reverse complement strand
AGATTAGTAAATATAAATCCATTACTGAAAGAGAACTGCACAACTTATGGAAGTAATGTTTACGACAACGTAAATGACAGCAGATTACAGGATAATGTAATTATTCTCCCTTTCAGGATATCCCACAGTAAGTTATAAGATAACATTTATTATCGTGTAAGGAACAGCTTTCGGCGGTTTTGTCATATATAAATTATAAAAAAAGAGTAATGAACACATATTGAAATACAACTTGTAAAGTCTCCGCAATAAAAATAAAGCCGCCGATTGCGGAGACAGTCAGTTCGATAAATGATTTTAAACTGGAACAAATAGTAAAAATGTTGTTGAATAAGTTGGACAAAGCAGAGTTGTTACCTGATAATTACAGCAGAATGGACTATGATATTGTCTGTTTGGCAAGAGGAAGATATTTACAACGAATAGTATCTTTCCCCAATTACAACGGGAATACTCTTTTGGATTTTCTAAATGACGAAAAAGTAATGAATACAATTAGATTTAAAATATATCATTAACGAAGCAAGAAAGAAATGAAAACAAAGAAGTCAGAATTAATTTTATTGGGTGCAGCCTTATTCGTGCTGTTGTTTTCAGCTTGCGGCAATAAAGAGCCTGAAGTTGAACCCACCCCTGTCACACCTGAACCAATGGTGAAAAAATATCTTGTGGAAGAATATCAATTTAAAAATGACAGATTATGTCTTACGATAGATTGGAATGAAGATTTTTCACAGATAAAAAGAATATCATATACACCTACAGGGACTATATATTATCAGATTGACTATGATTTTACGTACTACGGAGATGACAGTATTTATATAGAAATGTCAACTCCGGCCGGTCCAAGTTTCGGAGGTTGGATGTTTTTTACCAATTATACTTGTTATTTGCAAAATGGTAAGATTGACAGTGTGGCTTTTTATATAGAAAATGAATTTACACGAGGTAGTAAATATAAGTATGACAGTCAAGGTCGTTTGATATCCGCTGGGGATGATTATTTTGTATGGGATGGAGAAAATGCAATAGAAGGAACTCTGCGTTATCAACAATTTAATTATAATAATTTTGGAAACGGAATAAACCCTTATTATACATTCCCTTATCTATTGGAATCAGGAAATTATAGTTACGACTATATGACAATTCCATTATGGAAAAACGAGATTATTTATGAAGATGGAAGTTTTGAATATGAATATGATGAAGATAATTACGTCACGACAATATATAAAGTGGATTCTCTTGGTAACAGAGGATATTATAAGGGGTTCAGATATGAAACACCTGCTTCGAAATAATGAGTAATAATATATTTTTATAAAATTATAATTTATATTATAAAATCTTGTTAATTTAAGTAAGTGTTAAGAATGCAAAAAAATCATCAAAATATGAAAAATATTTAAGAAATGAAAACAAAGAAGTCAGAATTAATTTTATTGGTCGCAGCCTTATTCGTGCTGTTGTTTTCAGCTTGTGGCAATAAAGATCCAGAAGTTGAACCCACCCCTGTCACACCTGAACCAATGGTGAAAAAATATCTTGTGGAACAATATCTTGAGGATCCCAACCGTGTAACTCATAAAATAGAGTGGAATGAAGATTATTCACAAATAAAGAGAATATCGTATTCTGATGTGGGAAGTGATTTTTTTAGGTCTGTTTATGATTTCACCTATTATGCACAAGATAGTATTGTGGTCAAGGCATCAATTCCGGAAGGTGCTGACGGATGGTTAATATATGACAGGTACACTTGTCATCTGCTAGATGATGGCAAAATAGACAGCATCACATACTATAGTAATAATGAATATATGTGGGGACAGAAATATAAATATGATAATCAAGGACGATTGATTTCTGTCGGAGATTATCATTATTTTATTTGGGAAGGAGAGAACGCTATAGAAGTGAGATTGAATTCATCGACACCATCTTACTATGATAAATTTGGTAAAGGTATTCATCCTCATTATAATTTTCCATATTTGTTGAGAGCAACGAGTAGTAATAGTATGAGTTTTATGACGCAACCTTTGTGGAAGAATGAATATATTCATGATGGGGATGATTATAAATTAATATATGAGTATGACGAAGACAATTATGTTGTATCAGTGTATAGAGTTGACTCTACAGGTAATGTAAGGCTTACGAATGGATACAGATACGAAACGGCAAATTGAAGATGACATTATGGCATAGCAGAGACGTCTTATCATGGCGTCTTTACAAATAGAGAAATATGACATTTTTTTTGATAAAAGAAAAAACGTATTTAACTTTGAAGCGAATAAATTTCATGCCATGAAACACATATTGAAATACAACTTGTAAAGTCTCCGCAATAAAAATAAAGCCGCCGATTGCGGAGACTGTAAATTCGATAAATGATTTTAAACTGGAACAAATAGTAAAAATGTTGTTGAATAAGTTGGACAAAGCAGAGTTGTTACCTGATAATTACAGCAGAATGGACTATGATATTGTCTGTTTGGCAAGAGGAAGATATTTACAACGAATAGTATCTTTCCCCAATTACAACGGGAATACTCTTTTGGATTTTCTAAATGACGAAAAAGTAATGAATACAATTAGATTTAAAATATATCATTAACGAAGCAAGAAAGAAATGAAAACAAAGAAGTCAGAATTAATTTTATTGGGTGCAGCCTTATTCGTGCTGTTGTTTTCAGCTTGCGGCAATAAAGAGCCTGAAGTTGAACCCACCCCTGTCACACCTGAACCAATGGTGAAAAAATATCTTGTGGAACAATATCTTGAGGATCCCAATCGTGTAACTCATAAAATAGAGTGGAATGAAGATTATTCACAAATAAAGAGAATATCGTATTCTATTGTAGGAAGTATAGCGTATTTTATTGATTATGATTTTACCTATTATGCACAAGATAGTATTGTGGTCAAGCCATCAATTCCGGAAGGTTCTATTCAATGGTTAATGTATGACAGTTATACTTGTCATTTGTTTGATGATGGAAAAATAGATAGCATATCATTGTATCGTCAGAACAAATATTGTGGAAGTTGGCAATATGAATATGACAATCAAGGACGTTTGATAGCTGCGAGAGACGATTATTTCATTTGGGAAGGAGAAAACGTAATAGAAGGCACATTCCAAACATCGGATCCGGTATTCTATGACAAGTTTGGAGAAGGAATACATCCTCATTATACTATTCCATATTTATTACCGGGAGTAGGCAGTTATGACATGTCTTATATAACCAAACCCATGTGGAAGAATGAATATATTCATGATGGGGATGATTATAAATTAATATATGAGTATGACGAAGACAATTATGTTGTATCAGTGTATAGAGTTGACTCTACAGGTAATGTAAGGCTTACGAATGGATACAAATACGAAACGGCAAATTGAAGATGACATTATGGCATAGCAGAGACGTCTTATCATGGCGTCTCTAAAGATATAAATACGAGGTTGTAATGATAGATGCCTCATAATGTTACGCCCGGAAAATCTGAGATTAAATGTTGATATTTATAAAAAAACATTTGATTTTCTTCAGAGTAGAATAAAATAATGGTATCGAAATTTTATCCGATACCATTTTTCTTAAAAATAATTTAACATAGTAGATCAATAATTTTCAGCTTTGATCTGGAAGTATGCCTGCGGGTGGTTACATACAGGGCATATTTGAGGAGCCTTTTTGCCAATGACGATATGGCCGCAGTTCTGGCATTGCCATATCATGTCTTCGTCGCGAGAGAACACTATTCCGTCTTTTATGTTTTGTAAAAGTTTCAAATAACGTTCTTCATGTTCTTTCTCGATTTTGGCTACCATCTCAAACAATGCTGCAATTTTTGTAAAACCTTCCTCGCGAGCTTCTTTGGCAAATGTCGCATACATGTCTGTCCATTCGTAATTTTCACCGTCGGCGGCATCTTTAAGATTCGTCATGGTGTCCGGAATGTCGTCATTGTGTAACAACTTGAACCAAATTTTTGCATGTTCTTTCTCATTGTTTGCCGTTTCTTCAAACAAGTCAGCTATCTGATTGTAACCTTCTTTGCGTGCTTTTGAGGCATAGTAGGTGTACTTGTTACGTGCCTGTGATTCTCCGGCAAATGCAGCCATCAAGTTGGCTTCTGTTTTTGATCCTTTAAAATCCATAAAAATGATATTTGATTACGAGGCAAAAGTAATAAAAATATTTTTCTCAAATGCTGTTCGTGAAAAATTATTGTTCTCCTGTAATGATGTTTATGTAAAAATAAAATATCCTATGTGATTCGGAGATTTTGATATGTCATTTGTGCTTTGGGCAATTATATATGTCAAATGTCTTAATTGCAATATCTTGACAATGGAATGTTTTTAATACGTGTATGTCTGTATTATTTTGGAGTCACTTGAATTGGATTTTTATATAAAAAAAGGTTGTATGCTATATGTCAATTGCTAAAAAAATTAGGAACTTTGCATCATAAAAAACACACTGTGATGAAAAGAGGTTTTGGTAGTGACAATCATTCCGGTATCAGTCCGGAAGTTTTGAAAGCCATAGCGGATGCCAATGTGGGTCATGCACTGGCTTATGGCGAAGACGAGTATTGCATACGTGCCGAGAAATTGTTCAAGGAGCATTTCGGAGAACAGTCGAGTGTATATTTTGTCTTTAACGGCACCGGAGCCAATACATTAAGCATAGATGCCATGGTTCGGTCGCACGATGCTGTGATATGTGCCGAATCAGCACATGTCAATGTCGATGAATGCGGTGCTCCACAACGTATAGTGGGTTGTCGTCTTCTTACGGTGGCAACACCTGATGGCAAACTGACACCGGAGCTTGTGAAAACGAGACTGCACGGCTTTGGTTTTGAACATCATTCTCAACCTAAGGCTGTGACAATAACGCAATCTACAGAATTGGGCACCTTATATAGCATTGACGAGATAAGAGCTCTTGCCGACCTGGCTCATCAATATGGTATGTATCTTCATGTCGATGGTGCTCGTCTTGCCAATGCTGCCGTGGCTCTCGGCTGTTCTTTCCGTGAGATGACAACAGATGCCGGTGTCGATGTGCTGTCATTCGGCGGTACTAAGAACGGTCTGATGATAGGAGAGGCGGTGGTGTTCATTAATCCGGACCTCGCTGAGGATTTTAAATACAGAAGAAAACAAGCTACTCAACTGTGTAGCAAAATGCGTTTTATGGCAGTACAGTTCGAGGCGTATTTTCATGATGAACTATGGCGCAGAAATGCTCAACATTCAAACCGTATGGCTCAATTGCTATATGATAAAGTGAAAGACATTCCTTTTGTCAGAGTAATGTATCCGGTACAGGTCAATGGCGTTTTTGTTAAAATGCCTCGTCATATATGGACAGAACTGCAAAAACAGTACTTCTTTTACGATTGGGACATGGATAATGATGTGGTGCGCTGGCTTTGTTCTTTTGATACTACTGAAGACGATATAAACTCTTTCGTTGAGGCACTCAAACGCCTCGGCTGATGATTTTCATGTTTATAGATTTTATTTTCAGGATGTTAAAATAAACATGAAAATTTTGTCGGACAGCATATTTGCTCTCTGTATGTCTGTGTATCTGATATTCTGAATATGTCAGAAAAGCGTTAACATACTGTTTTCTCTGCCTGTCATTGCAATAAACTCTTCTTCTGATAATACAGGAATATTCAGAGCTTCAGCCTTTTTCTTTTTCTCCGGACCCATCTTTTCTCCGGCGACGACGAAATCTGTCTTTGACGATATGGAAGACACGTTTTTGCCGCCTAAGTCTTCAATTAGTTGTTTTATCTCTTCTCTGCTGAAATTTTTGAAAGTGCCGCTTACCACTATACTTTTGCCGGCAAGTATATTGTTCTCCGTTGAGGTTCTTTTCTCCTGTTCGAATTGCAGTCCGGCAGCTCTTAGCCTGTTTACGAGGGCGATGTTACGTTCATCATCAAAGAACTCTCTGACAGACAAGGCTATTTTCTCTCCGACTTCATCTATCTGTTTCAACTCTTCTGTAGTGGCTTTTATGATATTGTCAACAGAACCTTCAGCATTGGCTATGAGTTTGGCTGTCGTTTCTCCGACATATTTTATTCCAAGTGCAAAGAGCACCCTCGCAAATGGCACTTTCTTTGACTTCTGCAGTGATTCGAGAATGTTGTCTGCTGTCTTTTGTTTAAAACTAACTTTTCGCAATACAGGTTCTTGCAGCAGATTATATTCGTCTTTTATTTCAATAACTTTCTCCAGTCCGTACAACTGTTCATATTTCAAGTCATACAGGTCGGCGTAGTTGTTTACCAAATGGTTGTCGAACAAAACTTCTATTTTGCCTTCTCCAAGGCTTTCTATGTTCATCGCCTTTCTGCTGATGAAATGTTCAATACGTCCTTTTATCTGAGGCGGGCATCCGAGACTGTTGGGACAGTACCATGCAGCTTCACCTTCTGTTTGTACAAGTGGTGTGCCACACTCCGGACATTTGCTGACAAACGATACGGGAATGCTGTTGTCTTTTCTGCATTGTAAATCGACGCCGGTGATTTTAGGTATTATTTCGCCTCCTTTTTCCATAGAAACCACGTCATCATAATGCAGGTCGAGTTGTTTTATAAAGTCTGCATTATGCAGTGTGGCACGTTTTACTGTAGTCCCTGCAAGTTGTACAGGCACAAGATTGGCTACTGGCGTGATAGTGCCATGTCGTCCTACCTGAAAGTCAACACTTAACAATTTGGTATGTGCTTCTTCTGCTTTGAATTTGTATGCTATTGCCCATCGAGGCGACTTGGCTGTATAACCCAATTCTTCCTGCTGAGCAAAGTCGTTGACTTTAATGACAATGCCGTCAATGTCGAATGACAAGGCCTTTCTTTTTACATCCCAAAGATTGATGAATGATTCTATTTCGTCAATATCATGGCACAATGCAATATGTTCCGATATGTTGAATCCCCAACGACGTGCCGCCATAAGACTTTCATAATGTGTCTTGTAAGGCATGTCGTCCATCATCATGTAATAACAATAGTTATCCAGTCTGCGATTTGCCACTTCTTTTGAATCTTGTAGTTTTATTGTACCTGCCGCTGCATTTCTCGGATTGGCAAATGTAGGAAGTCCCAAATCTTCTCTTTCGATATTGATCTTCTCAAAACTGTTGTGTGGCATTATTATCTCGCCGCGCATCTCGAAGAAATCAGGATAGTCTCCTTTCAACTTCAACGGTATGGAATGGATGGTCTTTATATTTGTTGTGACATCGTCGCCCCGGCTGCCGTCTCCTCTCGTCACGGCACGTCTCAAAATGCCTTTTTCGTATGTAAGACTGATTGACACACCATCGAATTTTAATTCACAGACAAAATCTACCGGTCCATCTATACTTTTCTTAATACGTGATATGAAATCAATAATCTCTTCTTTGTTATATGAGTTTGATAATGAAAGCATAGGATATTTATGTCTTACAGTGGCAAACTCTTTGGTGATACCGCCGCCTACGCGTTGAGACGGCGAGCTTTCAGTAATTAAATCCGGAAATTGTTGCTCTAACGACAGTAGTTCGTTCATCAGCATGTCGAAATCATAGTCGCTGATTGTCGGTTGGGCTAAAATATAATATCTGTAATTGTGGTTGTCAATGATATCGCTAAGTTCGGCTATACGAGCCTTTGCTTCTTCTTTGGTCATAATAATTCTTATTTTCCGCATTTATAAACGATGACGCTGCCATTTTGTTGATATCCTCTTATTTTTTTATAGAAAATATCTAATATGGAAGGCTCGAATGTCGTCTCGTACTGTATGCCGGGATAATGTTTTGTCATGACTTCGACACGTTTTTCGAGATTTTCTTTCCCCCTGAAAATAATAAAATCTACATTTCGGTCAGACATCTCGACGAGTCTGTCGTCAATACTGTTGTTTTTGTTGATTACCATATATTTAGGCCAATATTTTGCATAGAATATGGCAGGGCGTCTGTAGTTGTTGTTGTTGCTGTCTTCAATGATGATTAGGTCTGTATCTTTGAAGCCTGATATATACTGCATGGATTTCACTTCTGCCTTATTGGAATATGTGGTCAAAGTGAAGAAAAGGACTATAAAATTGACTATGCCCGTAAACAGCCAAAGATATTTGTGCAGCGGTTTGTTTTTGCGCCAAAATGATGAGGTGTCTTTGAAAGAGAACCATCCTGCCGTTCCTGTTATCACAAACAAAGGTATTGCCGGAAGTATATAAATCTCGTTTTTGTTGGGAAAAATGGTATAGTAAATTATGAACAGCAATACCGGTAAAAATGTTATGAGATTCTTTTTTGCGCTCTTGAAAAATCCGAAAAGCAACATGAAACTTGCCGGCGGAATAAAAGCGAGTATTAAAGTCACTATGCTGATATATATCCAAGGGGTCTTTGTGATATGGAAAAGATAATCTGTCGAGTTTTTGAAAAATGTCTTCATCTCCACAAATGGTTCCCCCCATACTATGAGGTCAGGTATAACCTCAATAATACCAATAGATAACATTATTCCTATTAAAGTTATTATTGAAGCTTTTATGTTTTTGAGAAACAATAAAGCAAGTAAAATGCCAATGATAAATAAGATACTCTGGTACCATGTGGAAAAACCGAGTCCGAGGAAAAAACCTGCCACCATGAAAGAAGAACGATGCAGATTCTCGTCAAACTCAGCTATTCTTAATACTTCTTGTCTTACTATTATCAGTGTGGCATACATCAGAAACGGAGTACAGGCAAATGCAGCTATGTTGTGTACGCTGACGTAAGGCATGAACCAACAAGCTGACAAGATAAGCGCTGAATACCATGCAGTCTTTTTGTCTGCTATGAGGTCGGCTATTCTGTAACCGAACGATACAACTAACAAAGATACCATGGCATGCAGCAATCTGCTGAAAAACATGAGCCACGTCGGACTTGTTATGCCTAAGTATTTTAAAAATCCGAACCAACAGTAGTTGATGGTAAAATAAAACAAACTTATGCCTTCAGGCTTGGAAGAAAGGTTGTTCCTTAAATCGAGCAACCTGTAATCAACATTGTCTGTCCAGGCATTGGGTACACCGACATATGTGAATTGCTCACTGTCGAAGCCGAAACCTCGTGAGAATATCACGGCTATAAGTCTCAAAAACAATGCGATGAGAAATATCGTCGTGAACGGATGTTGCTGTTTGAAATGTAGCAGCTTCCTCATAATTACTTCTTTTTCTCGTAATAACATTCAAAATAATATCCGTCGTATAAAGTGTTGTAAAAGTCTTCCTTATCTTGACAATCTTGCCTTGAATAAACTCCGTAAACCGGAGTGGATGAACCATTTTCCAAATTGACACATACGCACTCTTTTTCGCATGAAGTCAACGAAAGAACTGCTATCAATGCAAATATACACAATGAAACTCGCCTCATATAATAATCTTGATGTTGCAAAAATAATAAAAAATCAAAGAAAAATGAATTTTTTTTAATGAATTTTCAATATTGTGGGCAGAAAAGAAAAAATTATTATCTTCGCAGAGGAAAATTAAGTGTTTTTTAATTTATGAATAAAATGAAGAATAAACTGTTGTTTTTGCCGGTCATCATGTCGATGGTGTTTCATTGTCATGCTCAAGAGATTGGAGAATGGTGGAAAGATGTGTCGGTTTTTCAGGTTAACAAAGTTGAACCCAGGAGCAATGTCATACCATACGATGATGAGAATGGTGTTGAAAATCTTGATTATCAAAGTTCCAAGTATTATAAATCTCTTAATGGCAAATGGAAGTTCCATTGGGTGGAAAGACCTGCCGACAAACCTTCCGGCTTCTATCAAACCGGATATGATGTCAGTGGATGGGATCTTATATCTGTGCCGGGTAACTGGGAGTTTAATGGATATGGCGTCCCGGTATATGTCAATACAAGAAATGAATTTCCTTCAAATCCTCCAATAGTGCCCGAAGATTATAATCCTGTTGGATGTTATGTCCATGACTTCGAAGTCCCGGCAGAGTGGGCGGGTCGTAATGTATATATCTGCTTCGGCGCTCTGAAATCTGCTTTCTATTTGTGGATTAACGGACAGTTCGTGGGTTATTCTGAAGATAGCAAGACACCGGCAGAGTTCGACATTACCAGGTATTTGCAGCCGGGAACGAATACTCTCGCCGTTGAGGCATACCGCTTCTCTGATGGCTCTTATTTGGAATGTCAAGACTATTGGCGCGTATCCGGAATTACAAGAGATGTATTCCTGTATTCAAAACCTGCACTTAACGTTTTCGACTTCTTCGTTAAAGCAGGCCTTGACGAGACTTTCAGCAAGGGCGTCTTCGACCTCGATATAGTGTTTGATTTCAATCCTAAAAAACTCCCCTCCAAATGTATTATGGAAGTGGAAATAACAGGATATACAACGAAGAATAAATTCAGAAAACTTCTCGTAAACGAATTTAGTAAAAAAGACTTTAGAGACAACGGAGATAACAGACATGTTTATCATATACATAGAGTCTTTACTGGCATCGAGCCTTGGTCCGCTGAGAAGCCTGCTCTTTATGACATGATAATAAGACTGAAAGACAAAAAAGGCAACGTGACGGAATGCGTGGCTGCCAAAATAGGATTCAGAACCACTGAAGTGATTGACGGGCAACTTAAGGTTAACGGACGTCCTGTCTTGATTAAAGGCGTCAACCGTCATGAACACGACGGCTTTACCGGTCAATATGTTACCAGGGAAACTATGTTGAAAGATATTGAACTGATGATTCAGAATAATATTAATACTGTACGTACAAGCCATTATCCTGATGATATTTATTGGTATGAATTATGTGACAGATATGGATTGTATGTCATAGATGAAGCCAATAATGAATCCCATGCACAGGGCTATGGAGATGCCAGTCTCGCCAAAAAGCCGGAATGGGTAGAGGCATTCAAATACAGATGCAATAATATGATTGGTCGTGATAAAAATCATCCTTCTGTCATAATCTGGTCTCTCGGTAACGAGTGTGGCAACGGTGTCTGCATGTATGAGGCATACGAACATGTGAAGAACTTCGATAATACAAGACCTGTGATATGTGAACGTGCAGAATACGACTATAATACCGATTATATCGGACTTATGTATCCAAGCATATCATATATAGAGAACTTCGCAAAAAACAATGTGGATTCTTTGAACCGTCCTTTCATCATGGTGGAATATGCTCATGCTATGGGGAACAGTGTGGGTGGTCTTCAGGATTATTGGGATGTGATAGAATCTTATGACCAACTGCAGGGTGGTTGTATCTGGGATTGGGTTGACCAGACAATAGTGCAATATGACAAAAACAAGAAAACGACATGGTACGCGGCAGGCGGTGACCTCGGCAGCCTCGATGGCATTGAAGATGACGACAGCTTCTGTGTAAACGGCCTTATTACAAGCGACAGAAAACCTCATCATCATCTGGCAGAGGTGAAAAAGGTTTATCAAAATGTCAAGGTAAAACCTGTTGACCTCGAAAAGGGTATTTATGAGATAAAAAACTGGTTTTCTTTTACTTCATTGAGTGAATTGGAGGGCTCTTATACCATTTATACCAATGAGAAACGCTTGCAGAGTAACAGCATAAATTTAAGCGCCATGCCTGGCGAGTCTCAACGTATTACCATATCTATCCCTAAACCGGCAAAAGATAAGGATGGCAACAACCTTTCCAAGCCTAACGAGGAGTATTTCATTCTCTTCTCATTTAAAACAAAAAATGATAAACCTTTCTTGCCGCGCGGCACAGAAATAGCTTATGACTGTTTTAAACTCGATGTGGCAACAAACAATGCTGAACCTATTGATAATGTGCTTGATGTCAAAATGAGCGAGTCTGATGACAATTTAGTTTTGTTTAATGACAATTTCAGCTTTACCATAGACAAAACTCAAGGCCTCCCTGTGTCTTTCGTCTATAAAGGTGAAGAACTGCTATCCGGTGATATTAAGCCTAATTACTGGAGAGCTCCTACACTCAATGACGATGTTGACGGCAACGGAAGAAGACGTTGGGAAAGCGCCGGCTTGGATAACCTCTCCATCAAACCTGTGAATTTTGTTGTCAAAAGAATTAATGAATCCTTGATTGCCGTAATGATAGAACTCGAGATGACTGATGTTGATGGTAATAGGGTCTTGACAACCAATCAGTTGTATGAGATTAACGGTAATGCCGATGTCGTGGTGACAAATAATGTCAATATGAGTAATGCAGTGACGACATTGCCTAAGATTGGTATGCAACTGCGTATGCCGTTGTCGTATGAGAATGTGACATATTTCGGAAAAGACGCCGAGACATATCCTGACAGAAATGCTGCCGGTAAAATGGGTATCTATTCCGTGAAATGTAATGACATGTTTGAACTCCATGAAGAACCTCAGGATAATGGCAATCGCTCCGATGTACGTTGGGCCGCTTTTACCAATGTTGACGGCAACGGCTTGTTTGTCGGTAGCGATGACATCTTCAACTTTAGCGTTTATCCTTATACTGATGAGGCTCTTACTAAGGCTGAAAGAATAAATCAACTGGATAAAAGCAACTTCTTTACTGTCAATATTGACTATAAACAGGCAGGGTTGGGTACTGCTACATGCGGTCCCGGCGTATTGGATAAATACCTCATTAAAAATGATGTATATCAATATTCCGTGCGTCTGAGACCTTTTGTTAAAAACGAAATAACTCCTAAACAACTGTATAGACAAGATGTCTTCGGTGGCATATCAATGGCTCCCGTGCCGAAAGTGTCATCTGAATTGAAACTGTTCAACAATCCGATGAAGATAACGATACAGTGCGATGACTCCAATGCTAAGGTGTTTTATACCTTGGATGGCTCAGAACCTACAATGAAATCCAGACTTTATACCGCACCGTTTACCATAGACGAGAGTTGTGTGGTGAAAGCAAAAGCTTTTCGTAACGGTGTAATGCCTTCGTTTACTGCTGCGAAAGATTTTAATAGGGTGATTGTAAAGAATACTGAATTTGCCAAGATGCCTGCCGACAGATACTCAGGCAATCATGAGATAGCGCTTATGGATGGTAAAAAAGGAGAGATTGGTAACTGGACAGAGAATTGGCTCGGTTTTTATGGAGATGATATAGATGCTGTGATAGAACTTTCCAAACCTCAGGATTTCAATACTGTCAATATTGGCTTCGCTCTTGATGCCAATAATTGGATTTTATTGCCAACCGAACTTATGATTTCCGTGTCGTCTGACGGAAAGACATACACTGAGCCTGTCAGGGCTTCTTTCCCGGATTATTCTAATCCTAAAAACTTGAGCATCAGAACAGTGGCAAGAGCTGCCGTGAAAGGAAAAGATGTAAAATTCATAAAGATACAGGCTGAAAGTCCCGGCATATTGCCGGATTGGCATGATTATGCCGGCGAGAAATGCTGGCTGTTTATTGATGAGGTGATGCTGAAGAAATAATATTTAATAAACTCTTTTGTTTTATGTGTGTCAGAATAATGTTTGGCACACATTTTTATTTTTGCTTCTCGTTGAGAAACATAGTAAAACCTTTGAACTGTTTTACAGAAATTATGCTGAACAAATCCCTGAAAAATAATTCTTGTTGATGTAATTTTCTTTCTTTATTTTATGAGTTGATAAATCTGTATAAAGATAAATAGCTAATATACAGTGACTTGTGTTTTATAATCTTAATAAACTAAAGATTTTAGTTTTAAAACTATAAAAAATAGTTATATGTGAAAAATTTTTAGTTACATTTGCAGTTGGAAATTGTAAAAAATATAATCATGAAAAAACTGACAGTGAAAGAAGAAGAAATAATGCACTTTTTTTGGACAAAAGGTGCGTTGTTTGTCCGGGAATTGTTGGACATGTATCCTGACCCCAAGCCTCATTTCAATACTCTTTCAACCATGGTTCGTACTTTGGAAAGCAAGGGATATATCGCTCATAAGGTGTATGGGAATACCTATCAATATTATGCTGTTATAGATGAAGATGAGTTTAAAAATGCCACATTGAAAAATGTAATAAGCAAATATTTTGCGAATTCTTACACTCAAGTCGTTTCTGCCTTGGTGAAAGAAGAAATACTGTCCATCGAAGAACTTAAACAACTCATCTCGCAAATTGAAAAGAAATGATTGCTGAATCTTTTTTGATGTATAACTTGAAAGTCGCTGTCTGTCTTGTGGTTTTCTATCTGTTTTACAAGATATTGTTAAGCAGGGAGACATTTCATAAGTTGAACCGTTTTTTGTTGATTTTTGGCTCGTTGTCGGCTTTCATCATTCCGTTATGTCGTATTACCATTTATACAGAAGTCTCGGAATCTTCTTTTTTTACCCTTGATGAACTCACAATGACGTTTGTTGAGCCGGATAGACGTTTTCCATGGACCACAGTCCTGATGACAGCATATTTTATTGGGTGTTTTATGTTTCTCTGCATTATGATATACTCCATGTTACGTGTAAAAGCCATATCACGTAGAGGACGTGAGATAATACTGCCTTATGGAATCACTCTCGTGTTGACTCCCGATGATATTACGCCATTCAGCTGCGTGAAAACGATTGTGGTTTCTGAAAGTGATTATGAGAAAAACGGCTATCAAATATTGACACACGAATACGCACATATTAATGGATATCATTCGGTAGATTTGTTGTTATTCAATATATTGTGTTGTCTTCAATGGTTCAATCCATCCATATATCTGCTTAAAAATGAATTGTGCGCCGTGCATGAGTACGATGCCGACGCCACAGTGTTGAGAAAAGGCATCGATGCAAAACAATATCAACTTTTATTAATTGAAAAAGCTGTCGGCACGAAGTGGTATTCTATCGCCAACAGCTTCAATCACAGTAACCTTAAAAACAGAATCAATATGATGTTAAAAAAGAAATCTTCAAACCGGGCTCGCGCCAAAGCGCTATATGTTTTGCCCTTAATCTGTCTCGAATTGCTGCTGTTTGCACAGACAGCTTGTGTATCTGAATTAAATGCCAAAGATACAAAAAAAACGGAAACATTAGTTTCTGTTGAAACAAAAACTGATACGACGATATTGGAAAAAGATGAAAAAACTCTTTCAACGGCAACTTCCATGCCTCAATTTCCGGGAGGAACAGAGGCGTTGATGCAATATTTGTCAAAAAATATCGAATATCCTGTATCGGCAAGAGATGCTGGCATACAAGGTAATGTCATCACTCAGTTTACCGTCGATAAAGATGGCTCTGTTATCAAAGAGAGTATAAAAATATTGAGAAGTGTTGATGAGACCTTAGACAAGGAAGCAATGAGGGTGATTTTATCCATGCCGAAATGGATCCCGGGCATGGAAAATGGCGAACCTGTCAAGGCGAACTTCGTCCTTCCAATAACTTTTGCTATGTAAACCGAATTATTGTTTTTGCATGGATGTAAATGAAACTGCGTCAAAGGTTTATCTGTTGACGCAGTTTATTATTTCTCAAAATGACGTTTTTTTGATGTCTATAATATTATAACCCGTTTATCCAGTCTGCCATATCTTTCATCACTTCCTCCGAAAACGTTTCTTCTGTCTTATAATAATCCAGGGCGTTATTCTTTTGACAGTGTTGGAACAAGTGGTTGAGATCGGGATATTCTTTGATTAAGTTTTTCTTGTTTTTGCCGGACAACAACTTGCTGATAGCGTCCAAGTTGCTGTTTGCGATGACCTGCATGTCGTTGGAGCCATTTACAGCCATGACAGGGATTTTTATCTTAGCGATATCTGTTTGAGGGTCATAATCCAGGAAGAAGTCAAGCCAGGCATTATCAGGCTGAGATTCTATTTCCTTTCTTACCATCTCCACTGTAACGTCAGCAGATTGTCCATACAGGCGTAAGGCTGCACTCTGTTGTTCTGCTAACAATGTGTCGCCTTTGATACCGGGACCTGCAAGGCTGATGATGAAATCCGGAACATTTTCCGCTGCCAGCATAAAAGCTATCATGCCGCCTTCGCTATGTCCTACGACACCAATTTTGTCAAATTTATTGCTCTTTTTCAGCCATTCCAATCCTGCTCTTGCATCATCGGCATAGTCTTCTGAAGTACAATTGGCACGGTCGCCGGTGGATTTTTCCACACCTCTGTCATCATAACGCAACGAGGCTATGCCTTGTCGTGCAAAATAATCGGCAATGACAAGAAAAGGCTTGTGTTCAAAAACTTCCTCATCTCTGTTTTGTGCGCCACTGCCGGTCACCATGATGACTACAGGTGTTTTCTTCTTTCCGGAATAACCGACAGGGTAGGTGAGAGTGCCTGATAAAGTGACATTAGCCTTGTCATTAGTGAAAGTGACTTCTTCCGTTGCATAGTCGAACGGACCTTGTGGCTCCTGCGGTCTTGACGGTTTTTGTACTTCTCCCGGTTTTAAATCCAATGGAAACGACATCCCGAACTGTTTAAAAGTACCTTTTATTATCCCATCAGACAATTTGCCCGAGTAGGACATTTGTATGGCAGGCACTTCAATGCTGACAGAATCGTTGGAGAGCAATTTTACTTCAGCCGGAATACCAGTGGCACCTTGTTCCGGGACATCCATTGTGACATCGTCATTGTTGAAATGAAACACCAATCCCAACTCTTGTTGACCGGCAGTCAAGACACCTTTCCATGTGCCGCTGATGTTTTGTGCTTTTGCAGCAGTAACAGCCATCATGATGACTATCGTAAACAATAATGCTTTCTTCATTTTCATTGAATTATCAGATTTTTACTTATTATGATATAACATCATGAACAGAACTTCGGCATGTACTAAAGCCTGTTTTGATATGACAAAGGTATAAAATTTATCTGACAAAAGAAAATGAATTGAATAAATACAATCTGACAACTATTTTTGCAGTAAATCGTATTTAAGCAATCCTGTTTTATGCATAAAATATCTGAAAGCGACATTTAAACAGCCAAACCCGTATTTAAGACTTCTTTTGAAATTTATCGATGATGCATCCGCAAAATATTTTGTCGGGCAAGTCACCTCAGCAATTTCGTAACCTTTATGGAATATTTGTGCAATTATTTGGTTGTCAAATATAAAGTCATCAGAACAAAGATGATAATTGACATTTTTAAGCACTTCGGTCGAAAAAGCCCTGTATCCGGTGTGATATTCAGACAGTTTTTTATGCATCAACAGATTCTGAAAGAATGTTAAAAACCTGTTGGATAAATATTTATATAGAGGCATGCCGTTTTTCAAAGCATCATTCCCCAATATTCGAGAGCCGAATACTACTTTATATACATCGTCGGCAATAATATATGCCATCGCATGAATCAGTTTGGGAGTGTATTGATAGTCAGGGTGTAACATAATCACTATGTCGGAGCCTATATCTATCGCCATATCGTAACATGTCTTCTGGTTTGCTCCATAACCCTTGTTTTCTTCATGAGTGATAACATATTCAATGCCAAGCTGTAGTGCTGTTTCAACAGTATTATCACGACTTTTATCATCGACAAGAATGATGTGATCAACAATGTCCATAGGGACTTCTTCAAGTGTTTGTGCAAGTGTCTTTTCGGCATTATATGCCGGCATTACAACTGTCAATACCTTATTGTTTATCATCTTATTTATCTTATGCTTACTCTAATGTCAATAAATTTTAATTATTCATAACCCATAATTTCCTTATGGATGAATATTGTCGAGATATCATCTTTTAAGAAATCAGGAATCTTTTCATCATTTTTTACAAAAACCGCTATAATTCTTCCTTTGTCCTTCAATTTACGGTATTGTTCGAATGAAGGCATGAAATTATATGCAGGAACGCCGGTGTAAAACATCGCTTCTATATAATGACGACCTTTTACATTGAACAATACCGTATTGGACGGCAACTCCAATGACTTGAACACTTCTTTGTTATGGGTCAACATCATTGTATAGTGATTGTTGTCTTTTTTAAGTGTATATTTATCAGCAATATAACCAATATCAAACCTGAGCATGACAATTGCCGTTATTATCACGATAAAAATTATATGCTTGAAAACATCTTTTTTAACATATTGATTTACAAATTCAATGGCATAATATAACAATGTGCCGAAAGCAATGATGACAATCATTGAGACTACGATTGTAAAGGAAGGCATTTTTGTTGCCGCCAAAGAAAAGAAAAGATATACGACAAGCACCATGCTCACCAGGGAATTCAATAAATTCTTATCTTTATTATTCTTGTAAAGAATCCAAAATGCAGGTATGATTAAAAAAGAAGCGAGTTTACCGTAAATGGTGTTGAACATATCGAAATGATACCAAAAACTGCCATCATGCCCATCGAGGGGAACAGTAAAATGCGATGTGTTAAATTTATATGCACTCATTGCTTCTGCAGGATACCATAAAAAGGTAAGAATCTGCCATGGCAATGCGACAATCAGAGTTATGGATAAAGCTGTCAAAAAATCTTTGTTTTCAGACAACTTGATTTTCTTTTGCATGAGTCTTAACACAAACCATCCGAAATACACAAGCAATCCAACAACCCATTTGCATAAAATCGCCATGCCGGAAAAAAGTCCGATGAGATAAATCCAGATTTTCTTCTTGCTGTAATAATATTCTATAAAAGCCCAAATGCTCAGTGAGATATATACCAGGAACGAAAAGTCGTTATGTTCAAGTTCCTGTCTGCCGGCAGCCAATTCCATGATATAAACTGTTGAGATAGTCAGCAAGGAGGAAATAAATCCGACATTCCTGTCAACTATCAACTTCCCGGACCTGTATGTCGCTATTACCAAGGCTGTTCCCATCACGATGTTTGGAATCCTCAAGGAAAACTCTGACAGACCGAAAATCTTGAAACTCAACATGATTTGCCATAAAAAAAGAGGTTGTTTGTGTAACCATATATAATATCTGTCCCATCTGTCGTATGCCATATCGACGACAGGATCGTCGTAAAGAGTAGGCATCAGCGGATGATTCATCATGTTTTTAGCCACCAAAGCATGAAAACGTTCGTCCCAAAGATTAAGAAAAGGGTCCAATAAAGCTGAGAAACTGAATATGCAAATCGCAGTCAACCCCAAGAATACGACTGAAAGTATATTTTTCTCCTTCACATGCATAATAAAAGCAAGAAGAAGGAAGAGTCCTGCAAACAACAGCAGATATATTTGAGTATCAGTAAAATATGAATTAAAAAAAGACATAATTAATAGTAATAAATTATTTTAATCATTATGTACGAATCATTGACTTCGTACCAATCAATTTCCCGTCAGCAAACAATGAATACAAATACACACCCGGTTTTAAATCAGCCCCGTCAAGCATCATTTTTACATCATTTCGTTTGTCAAAATACATAATTTAATTAGAAAACCTATTATATATGAATAATAATTTATCTGAAAAAGAATAACATTTTCATAGATTTACTCATAAATAACATCATGCAAAGATAGAACATTTCAAACAATCTTGTAAAAATTATTTCTAATTTTCCAATCATGTCAATTAAAAAACTATCATTGAAAATCAAATAAATCAGGTGTATTTACAGGCATCGATTAATGTTCTTTAAATAGGATGTTGCTATTAAATGAGTTTTGTCGTCAATTAAAATTCAAAAAATTATAAAATCTCATTTACGGACATATTTTAGAATGGAATATTCAAAGCAATTTAATCCTTGTTTTTGTGGAATTTACTCTCAGAGCTTTGCAGCGTCAATCAGTTCTGAAAATTCAGTGAAAGTCTTAATCCTTGTTTTTGTGGAATTTACTCTCAGAGTAGGCTTGAATTGGAATGAAATGTTTTTTTATGAACAGTCTTAATCCTTGTTTTTGTGGAATTTACTCTCAGAGTAGTGTTGATGATTTCAAAGGTGCTACAAACAGTGTCTTAATCCTTGTTTTTGTGGAATTTACTCTCAGAGGCCTGAATCTGTAGAAGTAGAACTAAAGAAAGAATTTGTCTTAATCCTTGTTTTTGTGGAATTTACTCTCAGAGCAGATTGAATTGGTTTTAAAAAACAAAAACGGAAAATGTCTTAATCCTTGTTTTTGTGGAATTTACTCTCAGAG
>NZ_DBMCYK010000019.1:0-36435 GCF_056978975.1 Candidatus Limimorpha avicola | reverse complement strand
TTGTTTTTGTGGAATTTACTCTCAGAGCAGATTGAATTGGTTTTAAAAAACAAAAACGGAAAATGTCTTAATCCTTGTTTTTGTGGAATTTACTCTCAGAGCAGATTGAATTGGTTTTAAAAAACAAAAACGGAAAATGTCTTAATCCTTGTTTTTGTGGAATTTACTCTCAGAGGCCTGAATCTGTAGAAGTAGAACTAAAGAAAGAATTTGTCTTAATCCTTGTTTTTGTGGAATTTACTCTCAGAGGACTGAATCTGTAGAAGTAGAACTAAAGAAAGAATTTGTCTTAATCCTTGTTTTTGTGGAATTTACTCTCAGAGGACTCCTCGTAATGTTAGATGTCCTTATGTCATCCTGTCTTAATCCTTGTTTTTGTGGAATTTACTCTCAGAGTTGTCCTCTTTGATACGTTAACTTATAACAACTATCGTCTTAATCCTTGTTTTTGTGGAATTTACTCTCAGAGTATAAGACAAAATTACCAAAAAACATAAAAGTAAGGGTCTTAATCCTTGTTTTTGTGGAATTTACTCTCAGAGGGAAAAGAATTTAAAGTTCATCAACACATATAGTGTGTCTTAATCCTTGTTTTTGTGGAATTTACTCTCAGAGAACAAAAGAATTAATGTTAGGGAATTGGGTATTGGCGTCTTAATCCTTGTTTTTGTGGAATTTACTCTCAGAGTTAACCATTTTATTTTCTATGGCTGAAAATGAAGCAGTCTTAATCCTTGTTTTTGTGGAATTTACTCTCAGAGAGAAAAAGTGTTTCCTATGAATAAGAAGTTAATGAGTCTTAATCCTTGTTTTTGTGGAATTTACTCTCAGAGAGTATCAAAAAACGCTTTACACTTATATTCAAAAGGGTCTTAATCCTTGTTTTTGTGGAATTTACTCTCAGAGTTGCTCTGGGTCATTTATATATGACACTGCAGAGGATAGTCTTAATCCTTGTTTTTGTGGAATTTACTCTCAGAGTGGCACAAGAAAATCAAGTAGAAGAGAAGGTATTGTCTTAATCCTTGTTTTTGTGGAATTTACTCTCAGAGTTAAAAAATGGCTTTCACTCCATCAAAATACCAAAAGTCTTAATCCTTGTTTTTGTGGAATTTACTCTCAGAGGAGGAAGCTGATGACCTTTGGGCACAAGTTTCCCAAGTCTTAATCCTTGTTTTTGTGGAATTTACTCTCAGAGACTTGAAGAGATTTATGCTTTAATAGGTTGTGAAATGGTCTTAATCCTTGTTTTTGTGGAATTTACTCTCAGAGAATGAAAAAATACGAATTTGTAGAAACACGGACCTGTCTTAATCCTTGTTTTTGTGGAATTTACTCTCAGAGTCCGGTTCTGTCAAAGTTTATGATTTTGCCGAAGTGTCTTAATCCTTGTTTTTGTGGAATTTACTCTCAGAGAGGCAAAATTTGATTCTTCTAAATTTCCAATTAATAGGTCTTAATCCTTGTTTTTGTGGAATTTACTCTCAGAGTCATTCAAAAACATTTGCTAAAATAATGAAAGAAATGTCTTAATCCTTGTTTTTGTGGAATTTACTCTCAGAGGAAACCTTCAAAGTCTCAAAAGAGACAATTTGCAGAGTCTTAATCCTTGTTTTTGTGGAATTTACTCTCAGAGACTGAATGGTTAGTTCGTTTAGAGTATGAGTTTAAGTCTTAATCCTTGTTTTTGTGGAATTTACTCTCAGAGCTTTCGTCTTTATTTGACGAAAATTATGTAGTTCACCTGTCTTAATCCTTGTTTTTGTGGAATTTACTCTCAGAGCTGTGCGACAACGAGGTGATACGTTCAATGAGCGAGAAGTCTTAATCCTTGTTTTTGTGGAATTTACTCTCAGAGGGATATTGTTTTATCCAACAGCTTTATGAAGGCTGGTCTTAATCCTTGTTTTTGTGGAATTTACTCTCAGAGAAGACAATATACATCGCTATAGAAAAATCAGCCGAAGGTCTTAATCCTTGTTTTTGTGGAATTTACTCTCAGAGAGTCATTACCCGGGAAGGAATGTTTCCGGGTAATGATGGTCTTAATCCTTGTTTTTGTGGAATTTACTCTCAGAGCTCGTTAGAACACGAGGAGACAGCGAAGGGAAAAATGTCTTAATCCTTGTTTTTGTGGAATTTACTCTCAGAGTTATTTAATTCAAAATTTAAAGTTAAAGTTGCTCAGTCTTAATCCTTGTTTTTGTGGAATTTACTCTCAGAGAGCGTTTTTTATAAGACTTTGTATTTCATATATTTATTCCCAATTTGATAATCATTCTTCATATTTTTTGAAAAAAATATGTACCTATTCATCTTGCAAAGGTACAACAATATTTCAAAGAACTGATATTTTTTATTTGTTTTAAAAAAATAATGTATTTCGACTGTGTGTGATAATGTCAATATTTATGTTTTTTCCTATTATTTTCATCATCTTTAAATAGTCTGTAGATATTGGTAATACTATTATACTGTCAGAATTGTCGTATGCAGACTGAACTTCAGCAAGATCTTCCTTTATTTCATTATATGTTAGAGTATCGGCATTTGCTATGAAAATTGATTTTTGTATTCTCGTACATCCTTTCCTTTCTAAATATTTTACTACCAATTTTCTGACTTTGTCACTTTCTATATCATACATAACAAAAAATAACATGTTATTCCCTTTCTTAACGTTAACCAACAATCCTAGAATTTCTTTTATTCTTTCATTAATGTCTTTTATCTCTTCGATGTTTTCAATATTTCTATTTGGTGGAGCATTTCTATTTACTGTAGCATCATTTAATCTTTTCATTTTCTCGACAAAAGACAGTTCCTGCTTTTTCTTTCTTGGCATACTACAAAATATCTATATATTCTTTTATCAGCATCATTGTCAATTCATTGAGTTCAACGTTAGTACCTGTTCTCGGTGATTTTATTACACTGAATCCTTTTTTTCCATAAAACAGATTGATTTCTGCCAATTTTGTTCCAAGTTTCATTTTAATTTTCTTTCCATACTGTATATTAACAATTTCAGTTACTTCAATTCCGGTTTCTTCAATATGTTTTTTTAATTCTTCTATAATATCATTCAATATTTCAGGAACGAAAATGTCTTTACTCTTATTTATGTATGTTTTTTTAAGCAGTTGGGATCTTATTTTTTCCATGGTATCTGCGTCAGGGTCTTTCCCTGTTTTCACATCATGTAAATTTTTTGTTATTTCAGCACCTGATTCCCTGACTTCCTTGAACAACGTGTATGTATCATTTGTATTTAAAAATTCTTTGATGTCAATACTTTCGCTGTTTTCATTATAATATACATTTGGATCCATACTCATAAAACATGCTCTTGTTACATCACATGTCCTGCTGTCTATTATTTGTTGGATGTTGTATAGTTTACTGAATTTATCTACAAATATCTTATAAAACATGGAATACATTCCGGCATCATAGCATCGTTCATTCAATCTCATAAACACCTTAAGTCCGTCTTCTCCAGGCGATACAAAACATAAAGTTGTTCTGGGATCAGATTCTATTTTCTTTCTAAGCGTATCTATGTTTATTTCTTTTTCAGAAATATGGTCAATGTCTATGATAAAATATGTTGTATAAGCGAAATTGGAAATTTTTCTGTATGGAGGATTGAAAATTCCGCATACTATATACGGCAATTTGCGTTTAAGTTTGGAATACTGTTCTGTACTAATTGTTTTAACTGTTCTCAGTTGTCTTATTTGTGCCGACAACTCTTGTTTGGGATTGCGTAATGCATCGACCAAATACTTTATATTGATTTTTCTCAATTCATCATCGGCAGTTTGTATGTTATGTCCTATCGATATCATGTCAACAATACTTTTTGAATTTTTGAGCAAGGTCTTGTGCGTATAAATTTATATGTGTCAATCTGCTTCTTTTGATTTTTCCGATTTCGACAATCTCTTCCAAATAGTCATTTATCGATTGAATCAAAATTCTTCTGCCAAGACTTTCGAGCCAATAAGAACCATCTTTTCTTACAGAATAATACTCATCAGTAATGGCATGTTGTATCAATATGGAATAAACCACATAATCAATCCATATCCTGTAAAGTTCTATTACATCAAATACGAGTACGGGTCTGTTATAGTCATCGCGATGCATTACACCTATGTATGGGTCTATGCCTGCTTTGATAAGAGCACTTTCTATTTTACTATATAATATGCCATATCCATAATTCAACATGGCATTTGTGATGTCTGTTGCAGGGCGTTGACTTCTTTTTTCGAATTTATATTCCTCCGGAAGAAAGATGTTAAGAGCATCAAAATAAATATTCGATGCTATACCTTCCCATCCACGAAGAGTAGGAGCAATATCCGAAACCACTTCACCAACAAGAATCTTGATTTTGTTTCTATAATCTTCTAATCTGTTAATTGCTTTGTTAACAAGGTTTTCTGTTTTAAAATCGTTGATTTCCATTGTTAAAATCAGAGCCTGTTGATTCTCGATTTTTTTCATGATAATACTTTTAATCCATTCTACTGCATCTTTGGAAAAAGTAAAAGCAAGTTGTCCTTTTCTTATTGATGAAATAGAACCATATTTAGGACTCCATACTCTACCAAAAGGCTCTCCCGATTTATCGGTAAATATTATCTCTATCTCATTTTCTATGGCGAGAAATACTGCATCACTTGTAATTTGTGCACCTTTACATATTTGTATTGATGTGACATTATTAACTGGTATTCTTTGTTTACCATCAGTGTTGGTGATGATGAATCCTTCGTTATCACGGTTAAGTGTTGCTCCGTATGTGTTAATTATTATTTCCATATCCTAAATCATCAAAAAGTTATAATATCAATATGCAAAAAACTCAGATATAATTTCTAAATCTCACAAATTCAAATATTACATTTTTACTCCCATCTTCCAAATCGGTACAGATGCGATATGTGGTGGATGCCAAACAAATATATCCGGCATTTTTTAACTTCGTTATCATACAATATGTGAAACACATTTCACCCATAATATGTACAGCTGTTTCCTCCGGTTTACCAAGACTACATATTTTATTTATGTAATGTTCCGCAATATTAATAATATCTGTTTCATCGAATTTAGGGTCTATATTAGGGAAAGGTATATCTATTATTTCATCGTATGACTTCAATGCGGTTTTTATTTGTTCGGAAGACCACATTTTCATTGGATGGTTGCTGAAATTTATCAACTTCATAATTTATATTATTTACTTATTCCTAATAATTTTGAGACACTGTATTTATTTTTCAACATGCATCCGTCAATGAGAGTAATATCAGAAACGACGGCACGTGCTATTTTGGCATTGAAAGACATTGCTGCACTTTTACTGTCTTTTCTATTATTTATTTCATGTTTAAAACTTGTCAATGTGATGATTGACCTGTTGGGAAATAGTCCGAAACGGGTTTTTATTGAATCAGACTTGTAAATTGTTTCATTCAATATGTCTTTTTTTGTTCCATCTATGAAAATATTTGTTTTACATTCAACAATATATAGTTTGTTCTTGTAAACAAACATAACATCTATCTCATTGTTAACATAATTTTTGTTCACATCAGGATCCTCTTTACCTGTGAGTTTTAGCAGAGTTTCTTTTAAACGAATAGCGTAATCAGAGTTGTTTAAAGTAACTTTGACAGTAACACCTGTTTTTATTTGTTCGTCATCCAAATTCAATTCATCCTTTATACTATAGTATATATATTCTTCAAACCAGTCTCCACTGAAATATTTTATTTCTTCTTTTGATAAATATTCATCAGGTTTATATTCTATTTTTTCGAAAAAAGGTTTGATATCATTTTCAATTTTTATTTTATTCTTTCCACGATTATTACGGAAATAACTAATTATATCTTTATATTGATCTAAATTATCGAAATCAGTAAAAAGATGAAATAGTTTTTTTGCTGTATCATAAGGAATATTGGATAAATTGGATTCTTTATATTCTAATCCGTAACATGTCAAATATTCCTTTAATGTCAATTCTCTGCTATAATTTTTTTCGTCTTTTTCTGTATTCAGCAAAAAATTTATTTTATGATTCTGTGTGTTATAGACTTCTTCGGTTTTGTCAGGATAATATTCTGTAAAGAAAGCATGTGCTGACAAAGACATGATTTTTGTTCCTCCCGTCAGGTTTAGAATAATATTGTCAAATGTTTCAAAGAATCCAGTGTTTTTATGTTGTTCTAATTTAAATTTGATATCCTTGGCATTTTCCGGTTCTACTTCAATAACATCTTTTTCTTTGTTTGGGACTATATCACATGTTTTACAAATATTCTCGAACTGATGTCTGCACTTTTTTGTAGAAACGAAAAAACATTCAAAGTTATCGGTATTGTTTTTGAATTCGTTAATTATTCTCACGTTTGGAATTGTTTGTTCACTTACAAGGCTTATTATCAATGTTTTCATTTTTCAATGGTATTTATAATTTGGTTTAATGTTTCAACAAGTTTCTTTTTACCGTTTTTAATACAATATGTTGTGATTCCACTGTCGTTGCATTTTTCTTCGGCAATATCTGTCAAAGGCGTTTCAGTGATGATAAAGGCTTTGCTGCCTTTCCCTCCATAAACTTGTACGGCATTTTTAAATTTGTCAATATCGGTAGGAGAGAAGATTTGTGTTTTGCACTCCACAAAAAGAGGTTTTATTCCTGTATCTACAATAATATCTATTTCGTTTTTTCTACTTTTGTTTTTGTCTTTAAAAATACAATTCAAGTATAACTGTTTGCATTTGTCCCATTCAGACAGCATAAGGGCAGTCTTTACCTCAAACCATCCGGAGTTAAAAAGTAATTCTCTTATTTTTGGTGATGAAAGCTGAAATTTTGAACGACTGCCTTTTTTGTTTATGTCGAAATTAAATGTTTTGTTTGCCTTGTCCCATTTTAAAGAAGATAAAGTTTTTAGGTCTTCCGAAATTATCTTATCAGAATGTTTATTAAGTTCTCCGACTAAGGTGTTGAATATATCATAATCGTATCTTCTGATCTTTTCTATTGTTATGATAGCATCGAAATCTTCTTGTGAATATGTCTCTAATTTTACATAATTTACAAGAGGATTGCCATACAAACAAAACAAAGTCTCAATATTAAAATCAAAAGTGGTTGTGTTCCCCGTGGTATAATCAAAAACGTTGTTGTTTTGATCAACGTAAATAAAAGATGCATGAGCCATTTTGCTGAACTCTGAGACAAAGAAAAATGTCCATGCTTTAGTACCACTTGAAATATTAATAGAAACTTCATCATTACTGTAACGAGAAAAACATTTCAAACATTTGTTTTTAATATCATTAACGTCAGTAGGTGAAAACAGACGCATTTCAGATCGTATGGAAAACTCTGACTTGATAAGTTTTGCAATTTGTTCAGCACTTTTTTTACTTTCGTTGGAATATATAAAGACTACTTTTTCCGGTTGTATTGCTTTTATCCCGTAATAAACCGGTGCTGGTTGCCCTCCTACAAGTGTGATATGAATTTTAGACATAATATACTCAAAACAATTTTACAAATATCATTGATTATATCGTTACAATAAATCTACAATAAAAGTATATTTTTAAGAATATAGTTCTTTCAGCCATTGTTCTATAATGTTTTTATCCACTATGTCGTATAATCCTTTACATTGAGAATTTATATTTTTTCTGTCATGCGGTTTCATACTATGAAAGATATCAAAAAATTTATTTTTAAGTATCAGCAATTCATTTTCTGATAAAGTATTCTTATCATTAGCTTTTAACCAGGTTTTAACATTTCCAAACAAAGTAGGTAATTTCGAGATATGAGATATCTTCTCATTTAATTCTATTTTATTTTTATTTTTTTTGTCTATAAGTTCTTTTTCTTTAATTTCCTGTAGTGCTAATTCTGTAATTTTAACATTTATTTCTTCAATTTTTTCATCAAATGAAGTATTATCAGGAATTGTTTCCTTTAATTTGCTGAAAATCTCAAGTGCTTCATCCCATCGCTCTGAAATATATAATTCATTGGCATTTTTGACAAGTTCTCTTACTTGATTTTCGTGTTCTTCTTTTTCTTTTTTAAGACGTTCTGCTTCTAAACTTTTAAGACGATATGTTTCATTTTTTTGTGAAATATTATTTTTAACATCTTTTTTCTCAGAACATTCATCTTCTGACAGAATTCGGAGTTTTACAAAACCCATTAAACTTAAATTATCTTTATAACTTACGATTTTTCTAGATTTGTATTTACACTTACCATTATTTTCAACTTCTACAGGTTCAATGTAATCATCATATTGCCAATCTCCGGTTATTGAATGAAAACCGGAGCCGGCTGACATTTTTAAGATACAATAATTATTGTCTGCCGGAATTTTATTAAGAAGCGTTTCAATGGAATTTATTATATCATCAGTCCTTTCCGCTTGATTATATTTTTCAAAAAAAGATTTTTCTTTGTTCAGATAAGTTCTCGTATGATTATTGATAATACCAAATAAATATGTCAGATCATTATTTAAAACAGATAGTTTCTTTTCTTTTTTTGAATGTTCTTTTATCATTCTGAAAAGTTCCGGAGACATCATTATCTGTGATGATTCTTTTTGTCCAGGTTTAATACTTTCATAAAGAGTATTAAATTCATTGGGTTTATATTTGTCATCGGTATATGAATTTCCTCCTCCTTTATGTTTCCATCCTCCCATCCATTTATTGTTAAGTTTATGAAGATTAAAAATTAAAGTGTTGACCAATATAGTGTCATCAAATTCTGTATCAGAAATTTTTATGAATCGCATGAATTCATTTCCATTTTTGGTATCACCAAATACATCTTTCTCGTTTTTTTCGAGTTTATCTTTCAGAAATTTGAATAAGACAGAACGTATGGCGCCTTTTAAAGAACTCCCCGGGAGAATGGGGTTGCCGGTGAATTGATTTTTGACAAAAGTCTTAATCTCGTTGGACGGCTCAACTCTATTGGGATATAAAAAAACTTTATCAGATACTTCCTGTAACTTATTCTTTGTAATATAGTTAATTATTTCTTTTTCATTTTGTACAACAAGAAATGAACTGATTTTTTTAATGTCGATACCTGAACCAACTATTTTTCTAAGATTAAGTTTATATAATTTTGAGCCATCAACAATAAAATCAACTCCCTTTATCCAGTCTTTTTCATTCCCGGCACCAATCGACAATGGTGTTAAAATTTCAATTTCAATATCATATCTTTTATTTATTTCGTTCATGATTTTATAATTTAACAGGTATGAATATAGATTTGCCATAACGCCAAACAGGGTGTTCTATTTGTTTCTCAAAAGGTAATTCCGGTTTTAAATCCACAATTTTTCCATAAATGGCGATATCTTCAACTTTTTTGAAAAATATTGAACCGGCAGTAAATGCATAAATTACGTTTTTTCTTATGCTATTATATGGAGGAGTAGTTATCCAACCTCCGATGCGAACTATATCATAAGCCACATTTTCTCCATTCAACATTGCTTCAAGTTGTTCTTTTGATTCTGGAATATATGAAGACAAAGACATACAATAACTCTGATTTTCAGGAACGGTGAGTTCTATATAGTCTTTTTCATATTCAAAAAAGCCATTGCCAACATTCCTGTCTGTCCCTATTCCTTCAGTTTGTAGTAAATCAAGAGCATTTTCAATGATAGACGTATCTCCATGAACTATAAAATATAAACCGGAATAGTCTTTAAAGAAAATTCGTTCCATATAAAAAGGTTTTGCATCTTCTTCACCATTTCTTGACACAGATACCCTTGGCGATACCTGAGAAAAAATGAAGTTACTGTCAAAATCATCTCCATAACATGTTGTCAAATAATCATCATTAATATTGTCAATGTCAGATTCTGAAGAAAACAAATCTTCACCATTTATTATTTTTTCAAAATATTTCTTATCAATCCATGATACTTTTTTAACCATTTTTGCTTTTGTAAGGTCTTTAAGTTGAGGTTGTTTTTGCATCAGTGGTTTCGGAAAAAACAGGATAGGAGTACTGTTCTTACTTTTTTGATAGAAAGGGAAAAGACTGCTGATACTACAATTCAAGTCACCGTTTTTTATATCATTTTCTTTTCCCAATTTTGCCATGCAAGAGGTAAGAGCTGCGTACATGGTGTCAGAAGATATACTCCTCAGACTTATACTGTAATCATCTCGTGCATCTCCTAAATGTAAAGGTGTCGTGAAATGCAGTTTGTAAATTTTGAACTCCATATCAACAAAAGATTAAATTGTTAACTTCTTTTCCATCTTCCATTTTGTTTCTTCAGAAGCCTCATGATATTCTATATTGTCAAACTTGATTTGACCATAACCGCGAGAGCCATTACCACCTAAATAATCATTCTCAAGAGCATTTATTCCTTTTTTCAAAAGTTCCAGAAATTCTTTTTCATCATCATCATCCCATATATTTATTATAAATTCCACTTCGAACGAAACGCCGGCCGGAATACGTTCTGTTTGACGTGGATTCGATGCTGTACCTTTAACTCTATCAATAACATTTTCCCATTTACCCTCGGTGTATGGCATATCGAGATTATCACAATTCTCTAACATGTTAATAGATGTTTCTGTTAACATTGCATCACGAACAATTAATTTCGATGGTTGGTTGTTTTGAGAAAAACCAAACAACTTGTTCACAGCAGTATCATTGCCAACTTCAGTTGCACCGGCAATCTGTTCTAACAAACAACGCATTTTGCCTTTCAATGAGCTGCCAGGAATATACGGTTGGTTGTCTTTTGTTGCTATTTTAATGACTGGATTATCTATTCCACCAATTTCTACATTGTCACTGTTACCTCCGATATGCAAACCGGTTAACAATTCGATAGTAGAGTTCATTTTTATTTTTTTTACTAATTTTTTCATAGCGGTATATTTTTAATTATTGTTTTCTTGTCCTCCGTAATATTTGTGATATGCTACGATAGCTTCAATGATTTTTACAAAGTTATTGAAATCGGATTTTAAATTTTTTCCATTCAAAACTGCATCAATCCCTTTCTCAACTTCTTCAGCAAATTTTTTAATATGTGTCTTATTATTAATAATATTTTGACCTTTTTTATTGTATTTTATTGTATCTCTACCGACAGCATAAGCTAATAATGGTTTCAACATAGCAATATCATTTCGATATTTCTCCACGTTCGATTCAATACGCTTAATTTCACCGAAAAATTTTCTCAGTTGTCCTGTAGTTAAAGGTTTGATTTCATTCTGTTTTTTAGTTAAGAATTCACCGAATGATTTAGTCCATTCCACTGCATCAGGAGTAATACCATCATATATCCACTCCGTTTTTAAATTTTGTTCAGGATACTTTGCCATAATTATTTAATTATTTTTGGTTATCAATTTATTCTTTCAATTCCAGTTCTGCCCAACGAGCGGCAACAGCCATTAACTCATAATTACGAGTCTTTAACAGTTGATTATCTCTTAGATCTTTGCAAAAGGCAGCAACATTCTTGTTGTTTTCATAACGTTTTAAGAAACGCGTCAAATAATATACAGTATTCCAAATATAACTATTATCTTCAGATTCCTTATGTTGCCTTTTAATGGCATTATCTTTGATTATCATAGCATAAGTCATTATTTTATGCAGAATGCTTTTTGACATGTTGTTGTTTTCTACATGTTCTACAAATTGTTTTTTGTAATTTTCTACATATTCGAATTCATTTTCCCATGATACGTTTTCTCCAAAAATATTTATTGAATTTTTCTTTCCGTTGTTAAATTTTTTAGCTGCATGTTCTGCTTCTCCTGCCAATTCGGCAGCCTTTGCTATTGGAAATTTATTCCCGACAAAAACAATACCTGCAGAAATTGATATATCATTTCTTCCAACAAAATCCTCAAAATTTTTACGAATATCTTTAGCGAACATTATCAACTTATCCCATTTACCTATTGCAAATACGTCATCACCTCCTGAGTATAGTATATTTACATCGTTATTGTAATTATTTCTAATAGTATTCAAATATCCGCTAAAGAAATAATCCAACATAAACGAGAGTGTGGAATATGCCGAGAAACTTTGGTCTTTTGGAGGCATGCCATTAATAAAAATAGACCCCAGATTGTCAACGTCCATCTTAAGAATACCCAAATAGCCATTACCTGCCAACTCCTCAAATGTTTTGTCCCTATTTTCTATCTGTGCCTGTTTGTTGCCTCCATAAAAACTGAACCCGTAACTGCAACTTTTGCCTTTTAATGGAATACCAAGATAATCAGTATTGTTGATTCTTTTTATCATACATGTATCAGCAGATGTTATCTTTTTAAAATCTGCATCATCATCAGTCAATTCCAATTGATCAAACAAGTAGGAGTGAATGCCAAAAGTACTAACATCTATTTTTACACGATTCTTCATGTATTTGTTTTCAGTATTGGAACGATAAGTTACTATGTAATCTATATCTTTTAATGTGTTTCCGAGTTCTGCCTGTTCTTTAACTATTGGTAAAACAAAAGTTTTTTCATCATCGTTTTTATCAAGACACTTGCAATTAACAGATTCTATACCTGTCACTGCACAGACTTTAGTATCATAACTAACTTCATTAACTTCAAAAAACTCGTCGTAATTATCGATTAACAATTTCTTGAATTTTTTATTCTTTTGATTTACAAGTTTGTCAGCAAGATTTTTCCACAACAAACCTATATCTTGATTGGTCTGGTTTTCAAAATCAACACCTTTATACTGTATATTGTAGGAAAAAGCAACATAGTCAATATTTATAAGTAACTGTCCGTAATGTTGTTTCCAAAGTTCTTTTTCTAATTCCGATTTTAATTCAGCAATAGCATTTTTTACTTTATCGGTATTCGGTAAAAGCATATAAAATTTACCACCTGAAGAATAAACAATATGAGCATGAGTTGCTTTTATGTTTTCATGTTGAATGATTCTTTGAATTATTGAGTCAATTAACAGTTGTAAATAAAATGAACGTCCTTTCAAACTGACAGATGCTTTGCGGGAAGCAATATTATATATAAACTTCTGAATGCCGGACAAATCGCCTCCTAATAAAATAACAGGTTTAACACCTTCTTTTATAATCAACCTGTTGTTTTCATAAATAAAGTCATCAGGTTTTTCGATTTTATACATATAAAGACAATCGGCAAATGCAGCTGTGGTTTTTAAATGGTCAAACAAGCTTACATCAGACATATCAGTTGTATTTGAAGGAATACACCATGTGTATTTTTTTAATAAATACAACAAACTTTCAGCGAATACTTCAAAGGTATCAGTCGGCAATTTGTCGAACTCATTTCTAAAAGACTCCCATAACTTGGCATATTTTTCTTGAGATACACCATCTGTCTTTTGTCTTATATCATGAGGAAAACATGATTTATTTTCAATAGTCAAAACAGACAGATCAAAAGCCGAAATCCCTTTCCCATTATTAATTCCGTTGAAGACAGAATAAAGAGGTATGGATTTATACCTTTGAGATCCCCAATTTATCGAGTTGTTATTGGTAGTATTGTCAATATCTTTTTCCAAAGATTGTCTTCTATCTATACCGGCACTCCACCAATCGGCAATCGAAATCAGAGCCTGTAACTCGCTACTTGGTTTATGATGATATGCAGCTAATTGAAAAACATTGTCTTTTGATTCATTATAGTCAAAATTATTAGTTATAAAATCAGGAATTTTTTTTAAAACACTTATTACATCTGTTAAAAATTGAAGAGTCCATACAGCAGGTTGATATCCGAAGTTGCTATCCTTGTTTAGTGGACATATATGATCAGCATTTTTTTTAACATTTTCTGACAATTCATTGGTTTTATCTGAAAAGATTTTGTCGGCTCTCTGATAAAACTTGCCAATATCATGCAGTAAAGCTGCTAAATAAACGTGTTCTCTAATTTCCATAATTATTTGTGTTATAATTGTTTTGTTTTCTTATTTCTCCGTATCCTATACTTACTCCTTTGCCAAGTCCAATATAATCAGGCAAACTGACATTACTTTTGAATGTGGCATTGAATATCATCATTTTAGTATCCTTGTATTGAACAAGATGCGGTTCATTGATATCTGTTATTTTACATATAACTTCCTTATCGAAAAAAACACCAATACCTTTGGCAAACGACAATATATTACCAGTCAGGATGTTTTCCAACATTGCATATCTATCAGCAATACTATCATTACTTCTGAATATCTCATAGTTTTCTTTATTGAGAGGCATCCATCTGTTGATTCTGTATGTAAATAAATCATTCCAAATCTGAGTTATGAACTGATATGCTTTCAGATCGCTGATTTCTAATTTTATCATTCGTGTCCCAATACTTACTTCCAAATTGGCATTTTGAAAGAAACAACCTATAGCTTCAGTTCCTTCTCCTATACATATAATCATTGCCTTGCCGTCTTTCCTTTTATATTGTATCAATGGATAACTGTAACGGAATCCGTCTTCTTTATGATTGTGAAACAATATGTTGCTTGAATCCAAAGCGCCAATAACAGCACCTCTGAACAATGGTATCTCTTGAGACTTTATCTCATTTGCAAACTGAATGCTCAATACTCTGGTTTTGGTAATCATATAATTAGTTTGTTTTTATTATCGCAAAGATAAGACTAATAATTGTAATTGCAAATAATTTTTAAATAATTTTCCTTATATTTTTTTGATTTTGAATTTTCATAATAAAACATTATCTTTGCAGAAAAATACGATTATGAGCGAAGATATTTCTGATGTATTAGTCGTTGGAGTCACTTCGAGGGCATTGTTCAATCTTGAAAAGGAGAATGAGATTTTTGAACGTGAGGGAGTGCGTAAATATCGCGAATATCATGAAAGGAACCGAGATGTGCCGTTGGAGCCCGGTACTGCATTCTATCTTGTCAAGAGTCTGTTGGAGCTTAACAAGCAGGCGCACAAGCCTGTCGTTGAAGTTGTTGTCATGTCGCGCAACAGTCCGGAGACAGGCATCAGGATGCTGAAGTCCATAGAACAGTACGGACTTAACATCACGCGTTTAGCGTTTACGGGAGGGGAGCCGGTGTCGCCTTATATAGACGCTTTCGGAGTGGATCTTTTTCTTTCCAAGGACGAGAAAAGCGTACAGACTGTGATAGACTCTCATAGCAACTGTGCCGCTGCCCTCATTTACGAGCCTCCTACAGCTTTCAATCCGGCAGAAAACGTGGTCAAGATAGCTTTCGATGCCGATGCCGTGCTGTTCTCGGAGGATTCTGAATTGATGTATAAGACCGAAGGTATTGAAATATTTCGCAAATATGAAGATGAACACAAAGACGTCCCTTTGGCGCCCGGACCTTTCGCCAAACTGCTGATGAAATTGTCCAAGATACAGGAGAGCCTGCCCGTGACGGTGGAGTTGTCGCCTCTTCGTCTTGCCATAGTGTCGTCACGCAGCGCACCGACACACATGCGAGTCATCAACACTCTGAAGAAATGGGGAGTATATGTCAATGAGGTGTATTTCCTTGCCGGCATGCCTAAGGACAAGGTGCTGAAAGCCTTTGGCGCACACATATTTTTCGATGACCAGGAGGTGCATCTCGAGAAGTCCAGCAAAGTTGTGCCTTCAGGCAGAGTGCCTTATAGTTCCGACTCTCCACTGAAAAATGTGGAATGACATATTTTGTCCAAAATATTTCAGCGTCTCGATCTGCATCATTAATATGCAAATACAATATCTAAAATAAAGATATATATTCTGATTACAGTTATTCCAAATTTGTATTTGAATATTTTTTCAGTAATAATTAATTTACCGGATTGAGTTTTATTGTATTTATCGGCATTGGCTTTTATATGCTGTGATGATATTCTTTCGTACGACATTTATCAATACTGATTCTTAATCTGTATTTACGATAGATTTAATGATTTCAATTTGATTTAACGATATAAACAAGTTGGATAAGTGAAATATCCTACAATAGTATCCGGAAATATATATGTGTATTATGACGGATATTTTTAAACGTTTATTCAAGGTACCGTCAATAGTGAACAGGATTGAACGGGCAACGGGAGCCTATACATTGTTTGTTGTTTTTGTAGAATGTACAGATAATATGGTTAGGCAGCAGCAATTGTATGCCGAGATGTTCCGCGACAAAAGGCACCGCCTGTTGTATGGCTATAAAAGCGTTTCGTTTACAGCAGCGTGGACCGCCTATAGAGCCGATGACGGAAAGGCAGTTGGCAGTCATGACATTGGCATTGCCCCAAGACTCCACTGTCATAGGGGAGGCGCCGGATACTATGCTATAGAAGATGCCGCCACTCACTGCCGCGCCGCAACAGCCCCAGAATCCGCATGCTCCTCCGGGCACCTTGCTGCCGCGCAACACCATCTCGCGCATTGCCTTGTCGAAATCCATGTCTCCGCCTGCATTACGGTATGCCGTCAGCAATGCGGCTCCTACTATGACATGATTTTCCGGACCATGTAAATGAACATGTTCGTCGTTCATGAGTGTCATTGCTATTTCCACAGGGTCTTTGCCCGTCATACGGTTACATGTCTCCACAATACTGCGTACAGCACTGCCGGCATGGCATTCGTCACATATATAATGACCGTTTTTACAGGCGACATTAGTCATGAAGTTGCGGTGACAATATATACATTCCATCTCCCTGTGCGTCTCGAAATACACAAGGTCTTCACCGCAAACCAAACAAGCTTCGCTATTCTTTTTCATCTGTCATAATCCTTTCCCCATCAGATAAGACCGTTCTCTTACGGCTTTGTCTTTTATCTCACCTTTGTGCCATACTCCGGTACCAAGAACAGTACCTTTTAACGCAGGATTGTCCAAACAGTCGAGGAAACCTTTCATGCTCGAGACCACATATTCCATGATATCCGGGTTTTCTTCAGCAGCAGTGGCGAGATAATAAAACTCCTTGTCTTTTATTTTCTTATAGACGCCGCAGGTACGATCTATGAGAGTCTTCAACTGTGCGCAGATGTTGTAAAAATAAACCGGTGTTCCGAAGACAATGACATCGGCTTTTATCATCTTTTCTATGATAAAAAGTGCGTCATCATCCTGCCGACACGGCACATCTTTCGAACTGCACATATCGCATCCTGTACAATAATTGATTTTATAGTCGGCAAGAAATATCTTCTCCACCTCATTGCCGGCTTCTTCGGCACCACGAATGAAATCATCGCACAATATATCGGAATTTCCGCCTTTGCGCGGTGAAGATGAGATAACAAGGACTTTTTTCATATCGTATTTTGATAATTATTTTGGTTCAAAAACATAACAAAAGCAGGGGATTGGCACATTGAACCGAACCCATCCTGTCAGTATGTCGTGATGAACAGATTAATACTCATATTTTGTCTTATTGCTCCGCAAATTTACTAAAAATTGCGATATTGTCATCTTTGAGGTATGGTTTTTCAAAAGATTGAAATGCGATGTGTATAATCATGTCTGTTTTTCATTGAATATTCATAAATTACGATATTCATTTTCAGATATGAAAAGATATAACGTATGTTGCAATATGGGGGACTTTAATATCATTACTTCCCGTATTTTTTTAAAGAAACAAAAATTATGGCTGAACGTTAGAGAAGAGGTTTTGACTTTATTGTTAATTTAATTGTTCTAAAACGATCATGGACAAAGGTGTCCATTTTCGGATAACAATAAAAAATATCCGCAACGTCTGTTATCTGCATTGCGGATACAATAATATACGTTTTATAGAGAATAACGGTATAAATCGTTTTAATGAGTCAACATCATTCTTTAACTATTATCATGCGGCTGTTAGGCAGGTCTGGTATGTATATAAAACCGTCTTTCACCGTTATATCCGCAGGACCTGTAAGACTTTGTTTCACCTTTATGTCAATAGGTTTCATGGTGCCGTCGGACAGGTTTACACGGCTCAGTTGTGCAGGTCCCCATGTGCTTACAATCAGTGACTTGCCGTCGGAAGAGAATGCTATGCCGTCGTATTGTCCGGGTACGTCGTTCAACATAATTGCCTTTGGTTGTCTGAGGTTGTCGATACGGTAGATTACATTTTCTGCTTTTGGCGCGCCGTCAGTGGCATAAGTTGCGACATACATCACGTCGTCACCAACAAGGATGCCGTTGGGACCGCTTATCTCGAGCCATTCCACAGGCTGTCCGGGTCTTGCCGGGTCGCTGATGTCGATGCTGTATATCTTGTCGGTATTGGTTACCGTGACATATAAGGTGTTGCCGTAGGCAGCAAGGTCGTTGACGAACATGTCACCTTCAGGCATGTCGATGATATCTGTCAACTTGGCTTTGTCAGCTAAGTTATATACAACGATCTTGTTGACGTCACATACATAAAGATAGCCGTTGCGTTCGAACATGCCCTTAGGTCCCGACAGGTTGCCGTCGGCAGGTACAATGATTTCAGATTTGCCGTCTTTATAGAAAACGATGTAGCCCTTACCTTCGGAATTCAGAGGGTTGAGTTCGTCGGTGCCGAAATTGGCAATCAGAATGCCGCCGTCATAAGGATAGGTGCTTTCGCAATAACGAAGTTTTTCTTTCACTTCTTTTACATTTTGTGCCGGCAGTAACATCGACATGCAAAATGACATTAACGTTAAAATGACAATTTTTTTCATCTTGTTTGTTTTTTAATTATTATGTTTTTTTCATTTGAATAACGACAAAATATTTTTGGTATTGTCGATTTTTTTGCAAAGATATGTATTATGAAAAGAAATTTATATATTTGCAAAATATATTTTTTCTATAAAATCGATAGATAAAAACGATAAGATATGGAACTGCGTCAATTAAGATACTTCAGTAAGGCATGTGAGTTGCAGAATTTCTCGGAAGCGGCAAAAGTGTTGTATATATCGCAAAGCACACTCTCACAGCAGATCAAACAGTTGGAAGAAGAGTTGGATGTATTGCTTTTCGATCGTATAGGCAAACGTGTGGTGACGACAGAGGCAGGATTGGCATTCCTGCCATACGCTCTGAAGACGATACAGGAGGCTGAGAGCGGGAGACAAGTCATCAAGGATCTGAAAGGCATTGAGGCGGGGACATTGCTCATTGGAGTGACACACAGCATGAGCAGACTGTTGACAACGGCATTGCAACAATTTACGAAAAGGTATCCCAAGATAATGGTGAAGGCGACATTTGTCACATCAGAAGAAGCCATGTCTATGTTGGAAGCAAACGAGATAGATATGGCGTTGTCATTCAAGACAGAAGGACTGTCGAATAATTTTGAGACTCATCCGTTGTTTTACTCACGGCTGTGTTTCATGGTGCATAAGTCTCATCCTATGGCTGATCTGTCATCCATCACACTGAAAAGACTGTCGCGCACTCCATTGGTTTTGCCGGACATCGGTTTTGCCACAAGAAAGAAAGTAGATGAAATGTTTCGCGACAATGGATTGAACCCCAGGGTAGGAGTGGAGATGAATGATGTACATGCCATTGTACAGATGCTTGAAAGCGGCTATTGGGGCACTGTACTCACACAGGCGGCAGTACAGGAAGAGCCCGACATAGTGGAGATACCAATAATAAGCTCCGAACAGTTGATATCACGCGGTTATTTGTTCTGGTCACAAGGTACCTATCGCAAGAAGTCTGCACTAGCCTTTGCCGACATCCTGCGCAAAGTGGCAGAAATCATCATACCGTGACATCGATATATAACAATACCATCAAGTCTGAAACACCGGAATTATTGAAACCAAAATATCACAATAAATGTTGTATGTGACAATCCATGCCAAATGGCATAGTAATGACTGCGGCGTGTATTTTGTCATGGTACGTATAGAAAATATGGTAAATTATTTCGATAAAATTATACGAAATGGCTACAAGGAACACAAATGTCGTATCTGAATAAAATAACAGACTTTTTATTTGATAACTTGTAACGGTTATTTAGAACTGTAAATTATTGTATTCGTTTATGAAAAAAGAAAGTTTTATTCCAAATATGTATATCCGTATAGTCCGGAGCGATAGTTGGAAAGGAACTCCTTACCTTCTTCAACAGTGATTTTTCCTTGTTTCACACATGTGGTAACCCATGATTCCACGGCACGTACAAGTTTTTTTGGGCTATATTGAACATATTCCAGAACTTCTGCCACAGTCTCTCCATCAATGATTTGGTCAATATAGTAGCCTTTTTCATCTACGGATACATGTACTGCATTGGTGTCTCCGAAGAGGTTGTGAAGGTCACCAAGAATTTCTTGATAAGCGCCTACGAGAAATACACCTATATAATAAGGTTCATTTTTGTTTAATGAATGGACCGGCAGATTATGTGTCACGCTACGGCTTGTGACATAATTGGTGACTTTCCCGTCGGAGTCGCAAGTGATGTCTTGCAATGTGGCATTTCTGTCGGGATATTCATTGAGTCGGTGTATGGGAATGATGGGGAAGATTTGGTCTATAGCCCAAGTGTCAGGCAGGGACTGAAATAAGGAGAAATTGCAGAAATATTTGTCTGCCAATAATTTTGGCAAAGTGCTGAAGTCTTCAGGAACTCTTTTTAGTTCCGAAGTCATCTGATTTATATCCATTGCAATAGACCAGAACAGCCTTTCTACCTTGGCACGTGATTTAAGGTCTAAAAGTCCTAAACTGAACAGGTCGAGTGCTTCTTCTCTGATTTGTTGTGCATCGTGCCAGGTCTCAAGCATTGACGATTGTTTGCTGGTAAGATTATCCCAGGCATCATAAAGGTCGTGTATGAGTTCATGGTCTTCGTCGGTGACTTCTTCATCGTCTTCCCATGTAGGAATTGATGCGGTCTCCAACACTTCGAAGATAAGGACGGAGTGGTGGGCTGTCAAGGCACGTCCGGACTCGGTGATGATATTGGGATGATTCAGTTCGTTTTTGTCACAGGCATCGACAATGGAAAATATGGCATCGTTGACGTATTCCTGTATGCTGTAATTGACGCTGCTTGCCGAGTTGGCGGACCTTGTGCCGTCATAATCGACGCCGAGACCACCTCCGACATCTACAAATTCTATGTTGAATCCCATTTTGTGCAGTTGTACATAGAACTGTGCTGCTTCTTTCAGTGCGATTTTTATGTTGCGTATCTTGGTAACCTGGCTGCCAATATGATAATGTACTAATCTGAGACAATCTTTGAGGTTGTTTTTCTCCATGTATTCAAGAGCTTCCAACAGTTCTGACGAGGACAGACCGAATTTGCTGCCATCGCCTCCGGAATCTTCCCATTTACCGCTGCCGGAACTTGCCAACTTGATGCGTATTCCAATGTTGGGAGTGACTTTCAACTGTTTGGCTATCTTGGTGATAAGACGTAACTCATTGAGTTTTTCAACGACAATTATGATTTTACGTCCCATCTTATGGGCGAGCAATGCCAATTCTATAAAACTTTCATCTTTATAACCATTGCATATTATCAGAGACTCGCTGTCGGTATTTGATGCAATGATGGCATGCAACTCCGGTTTTGAACCCGCTTCGAGTCCTATGTTGAATTTCTTGCCGTGACTGACAATTTCTTCTATCACCGGTCGCATCTGATTGACTTTGATGGGAAATACAATAAAGTTGTTGCCTTTGTAGTCGTATTCTTTGGCTGCAGCCTTAAAGCAGGAGTCTATCTGTTCTATGCGGGTGTCTATGATGTCGGGAAATCGTATTAGCATAGGTGCTGAGACATCTCTGAGTTGCAGCTCATCTACGAGTTCTCTCAAATCTACTGATACGCAATCAGGACGAGGTGTGACTACAACATTGCCTTTCTCATTGATAGAGAAATAGTTGATTCCCCAATTGTTGATATTGTAAAGTTCGGCTGAATCTTCAATTCGCCATTTTCTCATACTTTTTCCCATCTCGTTAAATTTCAAGAATTACAACTGCAAAAATAATAAAAATAAATTTAAAACACTGTTTTTATCCATATTATGTTTTATATGTGAAAAGATATCATGCTGTCCTTAAACTTTTCATTTTTACCGTTGTTTTAAACAGAAAAACATTATGAAAGCAAAAAGAATTATCATTTTAGTATTTATGGCATTGTTGATTATGCCGTTTTGTTCCAGGTCGCAAGAGGACCTTATCATTATGAAGAGACATAGGCCTCATTCAAAACATCTGGATATGGCATTCATTACCAATGACGGACAGTCAGATACCACTGTCATTTTGATTTTTGAGGAAAATGCTCCAGAACGTTTCAATGCTCCCAAGACGCCGTCTTTTGCATTGATGAGTAAGCAGAAAAAGTTTATTATGGGTGTTGGTGGCTATGTCAAGGCTACTGCATCGATGGACTTTGATGGTGCAATCAACAACCCTGCTTATTTTATCACTTCAGCCATTCCTGTTCCTGCAGTGCCCGGCAACTCCAAGTTGATGCAGTTCAATGCTAATCAGACCACTTTGTTTTATAACTTAGTGTCGTTATCACCGAAGAAAAACAAGTTCGGGGCATATATCAATATCAATTTCAGCGGACAGAATTTTACTCCGGTGCTTCAGGATGCTTATGTCACTTATGGAGGTTTTCTCATAGGTAGGACCACGAGTTTGTTTACAGATGCTGCTGCAATACCTCCGACTATAGATTCCCAAGGACCCGATGGCATGATATTTTTATATAATAATGTGTTTAACTATCGTCATTCTTTTGGCAGACATTTAAGTGCAGGCATAGGGTTGGAGATGCCTGTGGCTGATTATACCGTCAACTCTGATTATCAGTCGGTTTCTAATCAATATATACCGGATATTCCGGCTTACATTCAGTTTGCATGGGGTAATGGCAACAACAGCCACGTGAGATTGAGCGGAATCTTGCGGAATACCAATTATTATAACAAAGTTGATGATAAAGAAAATATTGTGACTACATTAGGTGGACAACTCAGCGGTCTTACTACTATAGCCAATAAAGTGATATTTTATTATCAGTGCAGTTACGGTAAAGGTCTTTCAACTTATATTCAGGACCTTAACGGACTTGGTCTCGACTTTCTTCCTGTAACAGTTCATGAAGACAATACTGTGAAAAATGAAATTAAAACAGCCGATGCCATGTCATATTATGTTGGATTACAATATAATTTTAATTTACGTACTTTTGTTTCCTGCACTTACAGTCAAGTCGCAGTGTTGCTTCCCGACATGTATGAAGACAGCAACCTTTATAAAGAAGGTTATTATCTGGCAGCCAACTTCTTTTGGTATGCTGCTCCTAATGTACAGCTCGGCGTGGAATATATTTACGGTAAACGTGTAAATCAGGATAAACAGTGGGGTAATGCCAACAGAGCTCAGTTTATGGTACAATATAATTTCTGATAATTGAACATTTTATATGTACTGTTGTTTTATTTTTGATGATAAACACAGACTCTAATACGAATAGCTTCATTTTCTCCTTGAGGTCGGCAAAAAAGTCGACCTCTTTTTTTACTTTGATAATGTGATATGATGTTGAAACGGTATTATTGTTATTTTTGCAGAAAAAACATGATACTCGTTGTTGATTGTGGCTCATCGAAGTCGAGATGGGCTGTCATTGATGAAACAGAAAATGAAAAACGCTGGATAGGAGTCGGGTTTAATCCTAACTACAAGGCTATTGAAGATATAAAACTGGATATAGCTGAAAATATTAAGAATGTCTATTGTAAAGACATAGATACAGTATATTTTTACGGTACCGGATGTTCTACAGAAGATAATAAAAATAAAATCGCTAAGGTATTTAAAGAATTGATGCCTGAAACTGAAATTGTTGTGGAATCGGATATGATGGCGGCATGTCATGCTCTTTTTGGAAGAGAAAAAGGGATGGCGTGTATAATGGGAACAGGCTCCAATGCTTGTATTTATGATGGTAAAGATATTGAATGTCAGGCAGTATCGCTCGGTTATATACTTGGTGACGAGGGGAGTGGATGTTATTTGGGAAAGATATTGTTGCACGATTATTTTTACGAAATAATGCCATGTCATCTGAGAAATGTTTTTCATGAAAGATTCAGTGTCACCCGCGATGATGTCATAAGGAATGTTTATCAGAAACAACAGGCGTCACGTTATTTGGCGTCTTTTGCAGTATTCCTGAGCGAGAACTTTAATGATGATTATGTCATTACATTATGTGAAAACAGTTTTAAGTCTTTTTTTGATTATTATGTATTAAAACTTAATGGCAACCATGAGTATAATCTTGGTTTTGTCGGTTCCGTAGCCTATTGTTTTGAAGATCTGTTAAGAAAAACTGCTTCTTCATATAGTTTTGAGGTTGTCAAGGTGTTGTCTTCACCGGTAGAAGAGTTGAAAAAATACTATAAAGGCATTATTTGACGATATGTTTTATAGATGATATTATATCGTCTGTTTCTTCTATGGCAAACCATTTATATTCATCATTTTTACGAAACCATGTCATTTGGCGTTTGGCGTATTGTCGTGTATTGATTTTAATACGGTCTGTGGCATCTTCTAAAGAGCATTTGCCATCCAAGAAATCAAAAAGTTCTTTGTAACCTACAGTGTTAAGACTGTTTAACTCACGATAAGGATAAACAGATCTGACCTCATCCAAGAGACCGTCATGCATCATGATATCGACCCTTTTGTTGATTCTTTCTATCAAAGCATCTCTATCCCATAACAGGGCATATCTCAGTATTTTGAAGTCACGTTTTTTTTTCTGTTTTTTTCTGAAAGAAGAGTAGGGAATACCTGTTTGAAAATAAACTTCTAAGGCACGTTGCAGGCGTCTCGGATTATTCTTGTCAACTATGGAATAATATTCAGGGTCATATTGACTTACCAATTCTTGGAGGCAAGTTATTCCATGGTCTTGTAACAAATCGGATATTTTTTTTCTTGTCTCGTCGTTTATATCGGGAATGTCGTCCAGGCCATCGCATACGGCATCTATGAACATTCCGGAACCTCCTGTCAGGACTATGGCATTGTGCTTCTTGAAGAGCTGGTTCGTCAAAGAGATGACGTCATGTTCATAGTCGGACACATCGTATTTGTCGAATATGCTTAAATGGTGTACAAGATGATGTTTTACTGTTGACAGTTCCAATGCAGTAGGTGCCGCTGTGCCGATAGAAAGTTCTTTGTAAAACTGTCTGCTGTCAGCAGAAATTATCTCTGTGTTGAGAGCGAGAGCAATTTTGATGGCTGTCATTGTCTTTCCGGATGCTGTAGGACCTGCCAATACTATAAGGTATTTGTCCATATTATATTTTTTTAGGTACCGGACCGTTGGATTTTATATCAATATGTTCAGTAAGTTCATTAACGACAGTGAGTCCGAGTTTCAAGCCTTCAGCTTTCATAAAAGCATACGCTTCCTCGAAATTGTTTTTTATGACACCGTCGAGTATAGCATCTCTGATGGCATTTTTGATTTTTCCCACATTGATACACTGTCCTATGTTGAAAGTTTCCATTATCATCTCACCGTTGACAGGAGGTTGCCAGTTTCTCAGATGGTCTTTTTCTTCAATCTCTTTAAGTTTCTGTCTTACCAACAGGAAGTTGTTATGATATTTGTTTTTCTTCTCTTCGTTTTTCGATGTTATATCGGCATTGCAAAGAATCATAAGGTCGTCAATATCATCTCCGGCGTCGAAAAGAAGACGTCTGACGGCAGAGTCTGTCACAATATCCTGAGCCAACACTATAGGTCTTAAATGAAGCATTACGAGTTTTTGTACATAACGCATTTTCTCGTTCATGGGCAGATGAAAGTCGGCGAATATCTTGGGTACCATTTTGGCGCCTTTTACTTCATGCCCATGGAAACTCCAACCAGTCTCTTTGTCGTAACGTTTTGTTTGTGGTTTGGCGATGTCGTGAAGCAGAGCAGTCCATCTTAACCAAAGATTATCACTGTTTTGAGCTACATTGTCAAGGACTTCCAAAGTATGGTAAAAGTTGTCTTTATGACCTCTTCCATCTTGAATGTCGATACCTTTAAGATTATAAAGTTGAGGAAAAATGATGCTGAGGAGACCACTTTTATCCAATAATCTGAATCCAATGCTTGGCATTTTGCTCATCAGAATCTTGTTGAGTTCTTCAGTAATACGTTCTTTGGATATGATTTTTATTCTGCCGGCATTACGGCGTATGGCCTCAAAAGAGGCATCTTCTATTTTAAAATGCAATTGTGTCGCAAAACGTATTGCCCTCAACATTCTGAGGGGGTCGTCTGAGTAGGTTATATCAGCATCTAAAGGAGTACGTATAATCCTGTCATGCAGGTCTTGTAATCCGTTGAAAGGGTCTAACAGTTCTCCATAGGAGTCTTCATTAAGGCTGATAGACAATGCGTTGATGGTGAAGTCCCGTCTGTTGAGGTCATCTTCCAAAGTGCCGTTTTCCACTGTCGGTTTACGGCTTGAAGGGTCGTACGACTCTTTTCTTGCTCCAACAAATTCCAAAATGACATTGTTGACACGGATCATGGCAGTGCCGAAACGTCCGTAATATTTCACTTCACGTTTTTCTTTCAGAAGTGCAGCCACTTTTTTAGCCAACTCTATCCCGCTCCCAATGGTTACAATGTCGATGTCGTCGGATTTTCTTTGTAAAAAAATATCTCTTACGTAACCACCGATGACGTATGTCTTGTAACCCAACTCATGGCTTGCTTTACATATAAGCCTGAAAATCTTACTGTTAATATATTCTGACAAGTCATTCATCATGCAGGCAAAATTAGTGTTTTTTTAGAATAAATATAAGAAGGTTTAAAAAATTGATAAGACTTGATAAGAAATGAATAATGATGATGTGTCATGTAATGAAGTAATTCTGATGGTATAATGGTTGGTTTTGTTATGTACTGAAATATCATATATCGACGAGGCACATCAAACTTTTTTTGATGTGCCTCGTATAAAATCAAGATAACTCAATTATTCATGAAGTTTTTTCACTTCTTCGCTTAATATTTCAACTTTGATTTCCTGTTCATCATTGTTATAATCAATGATGATTTTGTCACCCGGCATGACTCTTGTTTTGATTATTTCTTCGGCAATTACATCTTCCACATATTTCTGTATTGCACGTTTCAAAGGTCTGGCACCGAATTGTTCGTCCCAACCTTTCTCGGCAATAAAGTCATGTGCAGCAGGTGTTATTTCAAGGCGGTATCCCATTTCCTCCACACGAGCGAAAACTTTTTTAAGTTCTATGTCAATAATCTTGTCAATATCGTTTTTGCTCAAAGACTGGAATATCACTACATCGTCGATACGGTTGAGGAATTCCGGAGCAAAAGACCTTTTAAGAGCATTTTCTATAACGGATTGATTATAGGCATCTTTAGCATCTTTTTTTGCCTGTGTGCCGAAACCGACGCCTTGTCCGAAGTCTTTAAGTTGACGAGAGCCTATGTTGGATGTCATTATTATAATAGTGTTTTTGAAGTCCACTTTGCGCCCCAAGCTGTCTGTCAGTTGACCGTCGTCAAGCACTTGGAGCAGCAGATGGAACACGTCGGGATGGGCCTTTTCGATTTCGTCGAACAATACTATTGAATATGGTTTACGGCGCACTTTTTCTGTCAATTGTCCGCCTTCTTCATAGCCAACATATCCAGGAGGAGCTCCTACGAGACGCGACACGGCAAATTTCTCCATATATTCACTCATGTCAATACGTATCAAGGCATCTTCGCTGTCGAACATGTATTTGGCAAGGACTTTGGCAAGATATGTTTTTCCCACACCGGTAGGTCCGAGGAAAATGAAACTGCCTATTGGTTTATTAGGGTCTTTCAGACCTGCTCTGTTGCGTCGTATCGCCTTGACAATTTTTTTGACCGCCTCATCCTGACCTATCACGGAGCCTTGAAGCTCTTTCTCCATATTTACAAGTCTTTCTCCTTCGTTCTGAGCTATTCGTTGTACCGGAACGCCTGTCATCATGGCTACGACTTCAGCGACATTTTGTTCGGTGACGACTTCTCTGTGAATCATGGATTCTTCTTCCCAGCGTTTTTTTGCATCTTCAAGTTTGTCCAGATATCGTCTTTCATCGTCGCGATGTTGTCCTGCCTCTTCAAATTTCTGTTCCATGATGGCTTTCCTTTTAAGCTCGCGGATATTTTCTATTTTATGTTCCAGTTCGATGATATCAAGAGGGACATGAATATTGCTGATATGTACTCTCGAGCCTGCCTCATCCAAGGCATCTATGGCTTTATCCGGAAGATAACGGTCCGACATATAGCGGTTTGTGAGCTTCACACAAGCCTCTATGGCTTCCGGTGTATATCTCACAAGATGATGGTCTTCGTATTTGCTCTTTATGTTGTTGAGAATCTCAATGGTTTCTTCTGTCGTGGTGGGGTCCACCATGATTTTCTGGAAACGGCGTTCAAGAGCACCGTCTTTTTCTATATATTGACGATATTCGTCGAGTGTGGTGGAACCTATACATTGCAACTCGCCTCTGGCAAGAGCAGGTTTGAACATGTTGCTTGCATCGAGCGACCCGTTGGCATTGCCGGCACCAACAATGGTGTGAATCTCGTCAATGAAAAGTATAATGTCGGGATTTTTTTCCAACTCGTTGAGAATAGCCTTGATACGTTCTTCAAATTGACCTCTGTATTTTGTACCTGCCACCACAGAGGCAAGGTCTAACATTACTATACGTTTGTTGAACAATGCACGTGATACTTTATGCTGTACTATGCGCAATGCCAGTCCTTCGGCTATGGCAGACTTTCCTACTCCCGGTTCGCCTATTAATATAGGATTGTTTTTTTTGCGTCTGCTAAGAATTTGAGCTATACGTTCAAGTTCTTTTTCTCTTCCTACAATAGGGTCAAGACGATTTTCTTCTGCAGCGCGTGTCAAGTCCCTGCCGAAGTTATCAAGAACGGGTGTCTTGGACTTGATATTGCTCTTGCGTTGTGGTGTCTCAGGGACTTTGAAGATGTCTTCATCTTCTCCTTCATCTTCATCAAGAAAGTCATCTGTTATGTCTTTGTCGGTCTCTTCTTGTGTGGGAAGGTTGGAGTTGAAAGATTTTACCATCTTTTTGTATGTCTCGTAGTTTATTCCTTCATATTCAAGACGTTGCGAGATAATGTTGCTGTCATCATGCAAGATGGCAAGCATGAGGTGTTCAGACGTTACTTGTTCGCTGTTAAACTCTTTAGCTACCAGATAGGTGAATTTTAATGCACGTTCTGTCTGTTTGGTGAGTGGTACATTATTGTTACGCTCGGCAATGACATTATTGCTTTTGATGGAAGCTATAAGTTTTTGTTTGAATGCTTCCACGTCGAGATTTAAATTGCGCAAAATCTGAACGGCATTACTGTCGTTGTCATTGATAATTCCTAAAAAAAGATGTTCCAATCCTATATAAGAATTGCCAAGGTTAACAGCAACTTCATGACTATAAAGCATTATCTCGCGTACTCTCGGTGAGAATTTAGAATCCATATATGTCTTTTTTCTTTTTTCAAACAATTAAAATGGAAAAATGTCGTAAGAAGACTATTTTTCTGCAAAAATACTAACAAAAATCAATCCAAAGGGGAAATAGTTCCAATAAAACTTGTATCGTGAGCTCTTTTGTCATTGAAAATGCTGATTAATAATCACTTTTTTATGTTTATTTAGGAATTTATCATAATGTCATAAATATGACAAAATTTAGTTTTCTTTATGGTATGACTGACAATGTTTCATGAAAGTTTTCGTTTCTGTCTTTAAATTCAAATATATAAATAATAAAATAAGTAATTTTGTATGTGTGTGGTGTTAAATAAAATTTAATTAGGGCATGTTAATTTTAATTGTTAAATAATTATTTTTTTTATTATGTAATATGAAAATAGTATTCCATTTTGTCATATTGATGTTTTTTATAAAAAGCGGTATGTCAAATTGAAAAATTCGGCATACCACTTAAAAATATTATTTAAGAATCATCACTGTACTTGTTCGCGAAGCAAAGGCATTGTCATACATCTTGCACCGCCTCCTCCTCTTGCCAACTCGTTACCTTTGAAAGCCACAACACAGCGTTGGTAGTCATCGACATTGACTTTGCCGGAAGCCACATCGGCTGCTTTGATTATTTCAAAACCATTATTGACGAGTGCGTCTAAAGTATTATAGTTACGTTCATATCCGAGCACTTTGCCGGGAGCGAAAGCGAAGAAGTTGGCTCCACTGTGCCATTGTTCTCTTTTAGAAGGATAGTCTTTGTCGTTTCCGCAGAAGATGGGGTTTAAATCCATGCCGAGTTTGGCAAGGGCGGAAAGCAAGTTTTCTTCTTCTGTCATAATCGGTTTATTGCGACCATCGACCTCTACGTGGAAAGTCTTGAAGTTGGGGTTCATAATGACAGGTTTATATACCATGCAACGGTCGATGTCAAGCATGGTAAACACCATGTCGAGATGTATGAAAGAATCCGGTTCAAGGGGCAGTTCTTGCAATATGAGGTGTTTTTTGCCGCCTTTGCTTCTAAGATGTTCCACCAAGGCATCGGCACCTTCGCGTGATGTCCTTGCACCGCAACCGCACAAAATGATGTCATCTCTTGCTATAAGTACATCGCCTCCTTCAATAGACCCTATGCCGTCCATGCTGTAATATTCAACAGGATGGACTACTTCGGTGTCAATAATGGTTGAGTGTCTGAATATTGCATCTAATAATAATGTCTCTCTGTCACGTACTGTCGTTGCCATTTTGCTTATTATGACATTGTCCCATATTGTTATGGAGGCATCTCTCATAAAAAACAAATTTGGCAGCGGAGCCATCACAAAACGTTCTGAAAGACTTGGTACGTCAAGACCTTCGATAAAAGTTCTTGCCAATTCTTCAGCAGAGAAATCACCGAGATAATCTATGAGGTAAGTGATATCCTCTCTTTTGCAAATCTTTTCGAGAAGTTCAGCCCTTACGGAATCCTGTTTCAATACATCTATAAGCAAATCTTTGAAATACAATACATTGGAAACTCTTTTCAAGGTGCCTTCAAAGTTCTTGTAGTCTTCTTTTGCTTCGTGTAGGTTTAAAATGTCACTGAAAAGGTATTTGTGGGCATTTTCCGGTATCATGTTTTCTATCTCGCAACCGGGAGCGTGCAACATGACGTAGTTTAATTTTCCGATTTCTGAGTTTATACAAGGTTTAATTCGTCGGGAATAATCCATAAATTAGGTATTCGTAAAACAATAGAAACAATACAAAAAATTGTATCATCTCGTTAGCGGTGCAAAATTAGGAAATTTTAACGTATTAAAATGATTTTTTTAATCTTTTTTTTCAAAACGGAATTTTTATCAACGACTGTTTGAAGTGTATCTCCGTAACTGACAAGGTAATGAAATATTTATTCATAAAGAGGAGATACGATTTTTCAGTCGTATAATTCTATGAACTCGTAAGTGTTGCCCATGGCATCGAGGAACTTTAAAAAATTTTCTTTTTTTATTACGCAGGTGGCGGTATTGTCATTGGGGTGGAAACTGAGACGCTCTGCATTCAACAGATTCTTGTCAATGAAAAGATGGACATGATGTTCTTTGTCGTTGATAAGACCGAAAGGTGAAACGCTGCCTGGTTTCAGACCCAAATATTTCTCCATACGTTGCTCTGAAGCGAAACTGAGTTTCCCTTGTCTTAATCTGTGTTCCAAATCGTGTATGGCAAGTTGTTGCATGCAATCGAAAATAACAAGATAATGCCTGTTGCCTTTGTGGTTTCTGAAAAACAGATTTTTGCAATGTGTGGAGTCGAATTCTTTCCAATATTCAAGGGCTTCTTCAATGGTGAAAATAGGTGGATGGAAATGAATGTCAAATGGTATTCCTAATTCATTTAATTTGTTGACGACTTTCTCCTGTCTTTCACTCAAAGGATGTACTATCTCCTGCATGGCATTATTATTTTGAACCGCAAAGATAAACATTTTGCCGATTTTTACTACTTTTTTTATTTGTTATAAGTGTCATTTGTAAAATGAAGTTTTGTTTTTTATGAAAGATGATTTGTAAGCGTCATTGTGAAAGAAACAAATTCGGCATATCGAAATAATGTTGTATTTTAATGCTTTGAATCATTTTTTGTGTTCAATGACAGAGTCGTATCTTTAGGGTTGGTTTAATGAAAATATAAAAATTGTATCTTTTTTTGTTTTTTTTAAAAAATACTTAAATTTGCGATACTTTAATTCAGAAAATCATAATGACTGATTTTAAATCATTAACACTAAAAACATGAAAAGAATTGTTGAACATCCAATCTTGGATATCCCCGAAGCGGAGGAGATAATTTTTAAATTTAATGGCCAAGATGTTGTTGGTTATAAAGGATATACCATTGCGGCTGCTTTGCATCAGGCGGGTTTTCCGGTTCACAGTCACAGCCTTGACGGCAGAGAACGCAGTCTCGAATGCGGCATAGGGAAATGTGGAGCCTGTGAGATGCTCGTAGATGGCAAAATAAGACGTATTTGTATCACCAAAGTCGATAATGCTAAGGAAGTTAGAGAGATACCTCATGGTTATCTGCCTGTTGGGGAATCGGTCTTTAATCATGATGGACTGAAGATATACAAGACACAGGTTGCCATCATTGGAGCCGGTCCCGCCGGTCTTGCCTGCCGTGAACAACTCGACAAGTTGGGTGTACCAAATATCGTTATTGACAATAACGACCGTGTAGGAGGACAGTTCAACATGCAGACACATCAGTTTTTCTTCTTTGAAAAAGAGAAACTTTATGGTGGCATGAGAGGATTCGACATTGCCAAGACTCTTGCCGGCGACGACCATTCAGGCATTTTTCTGAATTCTACCGTTTGGGATATTCTCGAAGGCAATCGCATCGCTGTGAAAGATATAGTGAAAGATGAGATTTATTATGTTGATGCCACATATCTTGTGGTGGCTACAGGTGCTGTTCCTTTTATGCCGGCATTCGAGAATGATGACGTTCCCGGCGTTTACACCGCTGCCGTGCTCCAGAAGATGATGAATGTGGAACATACGCTGCTCGGAAAAAGAATACTCTCTATAGGAGCCGGTAACATCGGATATCTCACCTCGTATCAGGCTACTCAGGCTGGCGCTAAAGTGGTGGCTATCATTGAGGCAATGGACCATGAGGGCGGATTCCCGGTCCAGGCTAACAGAGTACGCCGTCTCGGCATTCCCATCATGACGTCTTATACACTTGTGAAAGCTATACCTAATAAGGATAAAACAGCTGTCACTGGCGCTGTGATAGCAAAATGTGAGAACTTTAAACCTATTCCGGGTACAGAACAACTTATCGAAGGTATAGATGTCATCAATATCTGTACAGGTCTGATGCCTGACGACCAGATACTCAAAAAAGGCAAAGTGGTATTCGGATTGAATTGTTATGGCGTCGGCGATGCCATTAGAGTAGGCGAGGGTACTTGTGCCGTATTGCGTGGCAAACAGGCTGCCTTCGAAATTGCCATGCAGATGGGTAAAAGAGTCAATTATGATGAATATCTTTCATTGTCAAGAGATTATATTGACTCTCAACAACATCCGGTGAGGGTGCTCGACAAACCTGCCAAGCCTTCAAAAGATCGTATGAATGAAAAAGGATTCGTAATAGCCGACTGTTTGTATGGTTTTGCATGTAACCCTTGTTCTTTCTCATGTCCGCAAAAGGCCATCTCCAAACCTACTACTTCTTCGGTTCCTGTCATAGATTATGACTTGTGCATTGGCTGCATGAAATGTGTGTCTAATTGTCCGGGTTTGGCAATTTTCGGATATAATGTCAATAAAAGAATTGTTTTCCTGCCTCTTGAATATAAAGCAGAAGAGAATACAGAGGTGTTCCTCGTCGATGACAATGGCAGAAAGGTTGGTGAAGGCTTGATAGAAAAAATAATGGTCAATCCGAACAAGACTAATGTGGCAAGGATTAAGGTCGTCTCGGACTGCGATATCACTGATGTTACTGGTTTTATTGTCAAAGAGAGTTATCCTGACAATTTGCATATTGTCCGGGTGTCTGATTTGGATAAGGATGAAACATATATCTGCCATTGTGATGATGTCAAGTTGGAGACAATACTTGAGGCTGTCAAAGGCAAGAAAATGATATCGGTCGATGAGTTGAAACATATCACGAGGATAGGAATGGGACCATGTCGTGGTAAACGTTGCATACCGAGAGTACGTCAGTTTCTCAGGAGGCATGGTGTAGAAGTAGTAGGCGATGCCACTCCGCGCGGACCTCTTTCCAATCAAATTAATATTAGTGAACTTTATCCCCGTGAGAAACAACCGTCGTTCATCACAGATGTGCATGGCAAGGCTACACGTAAAGAATATTGCGATGTGTTTGTTGCCGGTGGCGGCATTACAGGTAGCGGATTGTTCAGATATTTCGCCGAGAATGGCAAGAAAGTAGTGCTTGCCAATGCTGAAAGAGGATCGTCATGGCGTAATATAGGCGGAGGTCGTCCTGCTTTCTCGGTACCGGAAATATCTGATATAGCAAACCATAACCTCGAGATATTCAAACAACTGCAGAAAGAAACCAATATTAACTTTAAACCTACACGTTATATCGGTTTTGCTCATGATCAAAGTACTTATGATGCACTGAATGCCTCTTTGGCATGGTCTGACGGTTACATGATTGATAGAAAAGACTTCCGTAAGGAAATATCACCATATTTCAATGAGAGTTGCGATACTTATCAGGCTGCTCTCGTCACCAACAATTGTTGGCAGGCAACCCCCGGGTTGGTAATCAATTATATACGTGGTATAGCTACACAACATGGAGGTGTTTTGCTTGAAGATTGTACACTTTTGGAGGTGCAACGTACTGACAAAGGCTTCATGGCTCTTGTCATGACGCATGATAAAGAATATGTGGAATATCATTGTGAGCATTTTGTCAATGCCTTGGGAGCCAATGCAAGTAAATTTGCTTCTCAACTTGGAATGGAGATAGGTCTGTATCCTGTCAAGCATCAGGCGTTTATCACGCGCAGACTGCCTATGCTCGGCAAAAACGGCGACTCTTTGGATATGCTAATCGACAGACGTTGTTACAAAGGTTTTTCTGCTGTTTACGGACAGCAGTTTGCAGAGACGGGGCAAATCATAGGTTGTGCTTCTCCTGCTGTTGATGCCATGGAAGCAGGCAAGAATCTGAAATATAATACTAAGAGTTTTCTTGAAATTTGTTCTGAAATGTTCTGTGAATGGATACCACAACTGCGCTCTGTCGGATTTCAGGCATTCTGGTGCGGCTATTATACCGAACCGCGTTATATTGTTGACCCTGATCATGGCTTGTTGGTGGGTATGCGCGGACATGGCTTCATGCTTGGTCAGTATCTCGCTAAAATTTATGTCGATAAATATCTCGGTAAAACTGTACCTGATTATATGCCGCGATTGTCATTGTCCGGTGATGGATTGAACGAAAACGCTTTTAAATGATATTTTATTATGCTTTTTTGAAAATCCCGAGACGTTGAGAATCGGGATTTTTTGTTTTTATTGAGTTTTGATTCATTGGTGTCCGCTAAAATTGGTGGTGTTTCAATAATTGGGACAATTTGTGTCAATAGAATACATTTGAGATAAAAAACATAAAGCCGAAGGATTTAATTGTTGAATTTCATAGAGTGGTAATTTTGGAACAAGATTCTGAAATCTGAGGTTAAAACAGTCGTGAAATAACCCTATGAAACGTTGTCAGACATCAAAAAAGTCTGTACAAGAGATTTTGTATCTAATTTAATATCAGGGATATACATTTTTTTGTCCTTAAAAAAGTCTGTATATAGGCCGCAAGGTTGATATTTCTGAGTTTTTTTTTATATTTTTGAAATTATTTTTATTATAAGAATAATGACAGTACGTTTCATGAATAAAAATATACAAATTAAAGAAATCTAAAAATCAATGTTATGAAAAAATTTTATACAACTAAGAAAGTGATAATGCTATTGATAATGGCAATGACAGCAACTTCGGGATTGCAGGCACAGACAATGAAAGTAAAAAAGATTGTCAGTGAAGCAAAAGAAGAAAAGAAAGAAGTTTATGAAGATGTAAATCTGCAGAGAGACAGGAATCCCGTTACGGATTTGGAGTTGGAGAGGAAGGAGAACAATGCTGTATTGTTGACATGGAACTATCCCGAGGGATTTATTCCCAAGGAGAGGGCAACATTGTCGTGGAG
>NZ_DBMCYK010000018.1:0-57224 GCF_056978975.1 Candidatus Limimorpha avicola | reverse complement strand
AATTAACCGAAGACCAAGGGAAAAATTAAACTTCTCCACTCCAAAAAAGGAGTTCTTCAAATTTATTTCGTAATATTGCACTTGCTGTTTGACTCTACCGATACAAATAATGAAGTGATATTTTTTTACTTATGAAATAAAAAATTATCTTTGCACCAAAAAGAAAAATTATGCGTAAATTAACTATGTCTGAGTTGAACAGAATGGATGTGGAAGAATATAGAAATGTCGAAAAATTGCCTATAGTGATAGTTCTCGACAATATACGTTCGCTCAGCAATGTAGGTTCATTTTTCAGAACTGCCGATGCCTTTAGGATAGAGACGCTTTTTCTTTGCGGTATAACGGCATGTCCTCCGCATCGTGAGATTCACAAAACTGCACTTGGGGCCGATGACAGTGTGCAGTGGCGTTATTTCAAGACAACAGTTGAGGCTTGCGAATGTCTTAAAAATGCCGGTTATTCTGTTTTTGCTGTGGAACAGGTGGAGAATAGCATCATGCTCGATGACTTTATTGTACCACAGAAATCTGCATATATTTTTGGTAATGAAGTCGATGGTATTGACGATGTTCTGCTGCCATATTGTACTCAGGCAGTGGAGATACCTCAGATGGGTACCAAACATTCGCTCAATGTATCTGTCAGTGCCGGCATAGTAATGTATCGTATTTTTGCTTCTTTGCACCATCTGTTGAGTTGATTTTGTTAAATTTTACATCTTATTCGATTCTTTAACACCTTTTGTTGAACTAACACAATAATGTATTGTTCTGTTTTAAGTAAAAAAACTAGAAATAAACAAATACATTATGAAAAAAATCGATTCAATTTTAAGATGTTTTATTGTCGCAGCCTTGACAATAATGCCTTTGGTTTTTCATGCCGAGCCCAATACTTCAATGAAAATGGAAGTACATAGAAATGTAAAAGATATGGCAAAACATGTCGATAAGGTGCAATTTTCAGCTACTCCACAGATTTTAGAAGAGGTAGGTAACAAGATTGTGGTTACCATAGAGGTAATGTTTCCTCCCAAGTATTTCGATAAAAAAACCGTTATGAATGTTACTCCTGTTCTTGTTTATGATGCAGGGCAGACGGATTTACCAGCTATGAATTTTATTGGAGAGAAGGTTGAGGGTCAAGGTGTCGTGATAAGTCACGACAATGGCGGCACATATTCTTATACTACCACAATAAAATACAATGACAAAATGGCAAATTCAGTGTTGATGGTAGAACCTATAATATACACCTATAAAAATAAGGTACATCCCGACCGTGCAAGTATAAAGACTAAAGAGGATTTTGCATTATGCGATGCCATGCTTCTTGCAGAAGGTGTAATTACTACTGCTAAAAATGTTGATAAGTCGCTGATGCGAGTGGCATACGTGAAGCCTTCTGATGAAAGGGTCGTAAATCATGAGATTAGTGATATTTATTTTAATGTAAATTCCGACAATATCAACTGGAATGTTCCTTTAAATCAAGTTGCACAGAACAAAGAGGCTCTACAAAACATGACTGCTCATATAGCCGATGGTTGGGAGATTCAGAATATCACCATCACAGGCTGGGCTTCCCCCGAGGGTCCGGTACAATATAATGTAACACTGTCAGATAACAGAGCTGATATGGTAGATACTTTCGTTAAAAAACGGCTTGCCGCACTCGCCGGACAGAAAGGTACCAAGGTGAGTTACTCTAATGTAAATGATGTTAAGATAACATGTGTAGGTAATGGTCCGGATTGGAACGGTTTGATAGAGGCTGTAAAAAAATCCAATATTAAAGATAAACAAATGATTATAAATACTTTGAGCGTACAAACTGAACAACAGAGAGTGGCACAACTAAATAAATACATAAAACAATATCCCGAGATGGAAAAAACAATTTTGCCATCGTTACGCCATGTCGTCATTGATGTAAATACTGTGGAACCTAAGATGACTTCAGACCAAATGGTTGCCAAAGCGAGTGATACTCCGTCAGACCTAACGTGTAATCAGTTGATAGTTGCAGCATCTATGGTTAAAGATTTGAAACATAAAGAGAAAATATATGTTAATGCCGTTCAAACTTACCCTGATTGTTGTGGTCTGTATTGCAATGCCGGAGCAGTTGCCATAGAACAGGGAAATACCAAACATGCAAAGAAAATGTTGCAACAAGCATTGCAAATCAATGATTTACTTGCTGAAGCTTATAATAATCTTGGTATTGTGGCAGTGATGGAAAATAATTACGATGCAGCTGCTTCGTATTTCAATCAAGCTCAGTCACTCGGACTCAATACAGACTACAATATGGGAGTTGTACATATCGACAAAGGAAACTATGGACAAGCAGTACAATTGATGAGTAAAAACAATCCCAATTGCGATTATAACATAGCCTTGGCACAGACTTTGGACAAAAAATACACATTGGCGGAAGAAACAGCTACTTGTCTTCAGGAAAATGGACAGACGTTGTATCTTCAGGCTGTCATTGCCGCACGTACTAAAAATGTAGAAAAAGCACTGAAACATCTTGGCAAAGCTATAAAATCAGATGTTAAGATGAAAGAAAAAGCTAAAAAAGACAAAGAATTTGCCGTAATGAAAAATGACCCTGTTTTTATGGCTTTAGTACAATAAATAGATTTTTTGAATCTATAAGCCGCAAAAATAAAAAGCGGCTTTTTATATTTTTTTTTAAAAAAAACTTTTGTATTTAAAAAATTGCTACTTTTGTAGCAAAATAATTAGGAAAGTATTATTAATTAAATCTAAGGCTATGAATAAGTTTAGTTTTACAAAGACATTGGTTATCATTATTTTTGCCATGATTCCATTTAGTTTCTTTGGGCAAGAGAGTGATAGACCATCAAAACCTACAAGAGCTGATTTCAAGAATTATTTGTATTTCACAGGTGATTTTGGTCTTGGTATGCCATCAGCTGACAATTTCAACCAGACTTTTAAACCTAATGGACACATAGGAATGGGCTGGCAATTTGACAATATTGTAGGTCTTAAGGGTAAAATTGGTTATGGTGCACTCGGCACAGATCTTACTGATGCTAACACAATGAAATTGGACTATATAGAGTCTTCACTTAGTTTGACTATGAGTCTTACGGACATTATTTTTGGTTATAATCCGAACAGACTTGTCAACTTTGTGCCTCATATCGGTATAGGTCAACTTCAGTACAGACAGCAGTTTGAAGATCAAAATGGCAATGTTATCCGTCAGGTGGGTTATGACAATAATAACCCAATTAATGAAAAAGGTGGCGGTATTTTGTTCAGAAAAGTTGTATTCACTATTCCTATGGGTGCCGAACTTAACTTCCGTCTTGGTCAACATTGGGGCATCTATCTTGACTATACTGCAAGTAGAGTCGATTCACGTACACTTGACGGCAAAATAGATGGTGATAAGAGAGACTGGTTTACAAGCTTTAATTTGGGTGCTGTTTATAAACTCAATAATGCTTCTAAGAGAGATTCTGCTAAGTATAATAATTGGTTTCTTACTCTTGACGGTGGTGCAGCATGGCTTTATGGTGATAACACAAAATCATTGGATGATGTCAAAGGTAATTTAAATATAGGTGTCGGTTATTTCTTCGGTAACTGTTGGTCTGTTTATGCCAAGTTTGGCTATGGTATTCTTGAAGGAGCTCAGGTGTGGCAGGATAATGTCATTTTTGAAGTCCTTTATTCAGACTATTATGCTGCAAATATCAACTTGTCGTTGGACCTTATCAACTGTATCTTCGGTTATAAAGAAAATCGTCTTTTCGGATTGTCTCCTCACATCGGTTATGGTCAGATTCAATATAGAACAAAAACTCTTGCCGGTGATGAGTATTTGATGTTCGGTTATGACAATGATAGTGAGAACAACTTGAAAGGCGATGGTATGTACAATAGAAGAGTTGTTGCTACAGTTCCTATGGGTATTGAACTTACTTATAGATTCCATAAGAATTTAGATATTTATGCCGATTATACAGTAAATTGGACAAATACCGATATTCTTGATGGAAGAGCTTCCGGTAATTGTTATGACTATTTCAATACTGCCAATGTAGGTTTGCGTTATAAGTTTAATAAAAAATGTGAACCTGTAGTTGAAGAGGAACCGGTTGAACCTATTATACAATACATACAACCTGAAACACCGGAACCTATCATTATCAGAGATACAGTCGTGATAGAGAAGACTCATGTCTATTACAATGCTTATACTGATGCATTCTTCGGTGTTGGTGATTCTCAAATTCATAAGGACTATAGAAACCTTCCTATAGTGGAAAAAGCTGCTGATGGTTCTGCTCAAATCAGAGAAGTGGTCGTCAACGGTTATGCTTCTCCTGAAGGTCCTGCTGAGTTGAATCTTCAATTGTCGGAAAATCGTGCCAATGCTGCAGCCGACTATATGAAACAAGAGTTGAGCAAGGAAGTCAATATCACAGAGATAGACTTCGTAGTTGAAGGCAAAGGCGCTGACTGGGAAGGATTTATCCAGGCTGTCAAGGAATCTAATATTGAAGGAAGAGATGAGATAGTAAGTACACTTAACAGTACGACAGAACGCGAAGACGCTTTGCGTGAAATAATGGCAAAGTATCCTCAGGTGAGAAAACTGTTCCCGCAATTGCGCCGCGCTGGTATCACTATCACTTCTGTAAAATAATAAATTTATATTTTGACATTATAAAAGAAGACCGGTTTTAATGCCGGTCTTTTTGTATTCAGTAAATAAAAAATTGTAAGTTCTATATTTCAATAATAAGTCCGTCGTATGCCAGCATCATGTTTGCCGGCAGTGCCGGGTTAACCTCGGCAGCCTTACCCATACGGTGTCCTACATGCGTGAACCATGTCTTGCGGACATTTAACTTTTCAGCTATATCAATTGCCTGTGACAAACAGAGATGAGAATAATGAGGCTCTTTACGTAATGCTTCTATTACCAAATAATCTATACCAGTCAGTTTCTGAAAGGCTTCTTCTGAAAGATAACTTAAATCAGTTACATATCCGAAACGACCTATTCTAAATGCATAACACAACATGTTGAAATGATTCATTTCAACAGGTTCGATGGTGATGCCATTGATGACTATAGGGCTGCCGTCAATCTCAATGAGATTGTAACTTGGAGAGCCGGGATAGCGTTTGTCTTCTTCAACAAAAGCGTATGAATATTCTTTTATTATCTCGTTCTGTGCCTCCGATGAGGCATATATAGGCATTGCCTTATGCTGAATGAAGTTAAAGGGTCTTACATCGTCGAGACCTCCTATGTGGTCTTTGTGTTGATGTGTTATCAGAATAGCATCAAGATGTGTGACGCCGGCTCTCAGCATCTGAGCCCTGAAATCCGGACCTGCATCTATACATATCACTGTGTCTCTCTCTTCTATTAATATAGATGTCCTCAATCGTTTGTCTTTAGGGTCATCGGATTTGCAAACTTCACATTTACAACCTATTATAGGCACACCCTGAGATGTGCCGCTGCCAAGTACAGTTATCTTCATTTCATCGTTTATTATATTGCAAAATTATAAATTTCCATAATTCTCTTAGTGGTATTGTTGAATTTATCTCATTTTGATTTTGAAAAAAATTGATAAAACACATAGATAATTGACAATAATAATGTACCTTTGCATATTAAAAACATAACATGTATTTTATTTTGTTTATGTATTTGTGTAAGTTATTGTGATACATGGTGATAAATTTGTCGGATGTATTGTCTTGCGATAAAGTTGGAGAAAGATGATATGTTTGTGTTATAAATAAAAGAAATGAAAAAAAATAAATTCATCGGTACCGGTGTGGCTCTTGTGACACCTTTTAATGAGGATGGTTCAGTAGATTATGTCTCATTGAGAAATCTGATAAATTTTGACCTTGAAAACGGTTCGGATTTTATGGTTGCGTTAGGTACCACTTCCGAGTCTCCTACTCTCGATGATGACGAGAAAAGGAAAGTCGTCAAAACGGTAGTGAATACTGTGGCAGGTCGTTGCCCCGTGTTGCTCGGTATGGGTGGCAACAATACTGCGGCATTGTTGAAAAATATAGAACGACAGGATTTTACCGGTATTGATGGTATTCTCAGTGTAGTACCTTATTATAATAAACCTAATCAGAGTGGCATGATAGCACATTTTACTGCTATAGCCGATGCTTCTCCTGTCCCTGTTGTGCTTTATAATGTGCCCGGCAGAACCGGTGTCAACATGCAGGCTGCAACGACAGTACGTCTCGCTTGTCATGATAATATAGTGGCTGTGAAAGAGGCATCCGGCAACTTGCAGCAAATTATGGAGATATTACGCGACAAACCGGAAGATTTCGACTTGTTGTCCGGTGACGACGGAATAACATATCCTATGATGGCGTTAGGCGCTAAGGGTGTTATTTCTGTAGCTGCCAACGCTTACCCTGAGATGTTTTGCAAGATGGTACATCTGATGTTGGAAAAACGTTATGATGAGGCTTTGCCTTTACATTATGCCATGCTTAAAATGAATGGTCTAATATTTGCTGATGGCAATCCTGCCGGAATAAAAGCTTTACTTGCTCATAGAGGCTTGTGCAATAATGTGTTACGCCTGCCACTCCTGCCGGTAAACGATAACGTTGGAAATGAAATAGAAAATAATTGTAAATATTTGTTAGTTAAATGATTTGTTATGAAAACACGACTACTGATATGTTTCTTCTTACTGTTTTCTTGGACTGTATATTCACAAGAAACAGATTGGCACTCAATAATGAGCCAACGTAATGAGTTCTATTTTAAGTTCAAAATTGACGACGTAACTGAATTGAGAAAAATTGCCAAAATCATTTCTGTTGATAATGTCGAAGGTGATGTCGTTACCGCATACGCTAATAATAAGGAGTTTGAAAAATTCTCTGAGATGGGTTATGATATTGTTCTTGAGACTCCTCCTTCTATGTTGATTGAATATGATATGTTCGATGGTACACGTGAGGAATATGAATGGGATTCTTATCCTACGTATGAGGCTTATGAGTCGATGATGTATGACTTCGCTTCTTCACATCCGGACAAATGTTCCATAATAGAACTCGGGACACTTTCAAGCGGAAGAAAGATATTGTTGGCAAGAATTAATAATGGCAATCCTGACGGGAAACCTAAGTTTTTATATACTTCTACCATACACGGCGATGAGTGTACGGGTTTCATTATGATGTTGCGTCTAATAGATTATCTTCTTACGAGCAATGATGCTGATGTGCAAAATGTAGTAAACAACATGGATATTTTCATTGGTCCTAATTCCAATCCGGATGGCACTTACCACAACGGCAACCACACTGTTAACGGCGCCACACGTGAAAATGGAGCCGGCATAGACATCAATCGCAATTTCCCTGATTTCAACGATGGTCCTCATCCTGACAACAATCCTTATGCAGAGGAGACAGTGTTGTTTATGCAACTTGCTGAAGATTATAACTTTACTATGGGAGCCAACTATCATGGCGGTGCTGAGGTTCTTAATTATCCTTGGGATACAGAAAGTGATTTACATGTAGATGATGCCTGGTGGCAACATGTATGCCGTCAATATGCCGACTTGGTACATGAGGTCGATACCAACTATATGGATGATTTTAATGATGGTATTACCAACGGTTATGAATGGTATTCTGTGAGTGGCGGTCGTCAGGATTATATGAATTATTATCATGGATGTAGAGAAGTTACCATAGAATGTTCCGATACCAAAACACCTCCTGCGTATCAACTTCCAACTTACTGGAATTACAATGTCAATGCAATTATGGCTTATCTCGGACAGGCATTGAACGGCATTCATGGAGTGGTGACGGATTCCATTACCGGTGCTCCATTGGAGGCGACGGTGACTATAGCAGGTCATGATGAGGATTATTCCAAGGTCAGCAGCCACCTTCCGGCAGGTGATTATCACAGATTGATAAAAGGTGGAACATATACCCTTACTTTTACTGCCAATGGTTATTATCCTAAAGATTATACTGTAACGGTAGCTGATAATGAGGCTGTCAATCTCGATGTGAAACTCGTCTCAGGTGAAGGTATTATTCCTGATTTTACAGCAAGCAACGTTAATATAGGAATAGGACAGGAAGTTTCGTTTACTGATGCTTCATGGGGAGCCGGCATAGTGTCATGGGAATGGGAGTTCGAAGGTGCTACGCCTTCCACATCAAATGAACAGAATCCGGAAGGTATAAAATACAATGCTGTAGGTAGTTACGATGTTACTCTTACTGTTACTAATCAGGATGGCGATACCGAATCGTTGACAAAACGTAATTTTATCACGGTGTCGGAAATGTATCTCATGAACAATACTACAGTAACGGTTAATGATGCCATGTTTTATGATACCGGTGGTGCAGACAGCGATTATGGCAATAATGAAAATATGACGATGACTTTTTTACCTGCAACAGAAGGTTCATTGTTGAGAGTGAAATTTGAAAGTTTTAAAACTGAAAGAGATTATGATGTCTTATATATTTATGATGGGACATCGACCTCGGCAACTCAAATTGGCTCTTATTCAGGATCATCGTCACCGGGAGTGTTGACTGCAACAAATGATGAAGGCGCATTGACATTCCGTTTTACTTCTGATGGAAGTGTAACAGAATATGGATGGAGTGCAGTGGTTTATTGTGTGGGTGGAGAAATGAACGTTATTGCAGGAAGTGAGAGTGATACTATATGCGAGGGTGAGACAACACGTCTTTATGTAGATGTGACAGGAGGTTCAGGGGAATATTCTTATAGTTGGACGCCGGCTGCCTCGCTTGATGATGCTCATTCGGCGACACCTATGGCTAATCCTTCGGAGACGACGACATATACTGTGACAGTGTCTGACGGTAATAATGAAAAAGATGCTTCCGTGACAGTGGTGGTCGTGTCGTGTCAGGGCGTGGAAGAAGAAAATGCAAATGTTGTAATGATCTATCCAAATCCATCATCATCGAATATTTATGTCAAGTTGAATGAAAAAGCAGATGCGGTATGGACTTTAACCAACATACATGGTCAGATTGTTAAAAGAGCAACGATAAATAATGATAATTTCGTAGTTGTTTCTGATGGCCTTACTCCGGGATTGTATATCTTGAATGTCAAAGTTGGAGATCATAATATAGTTAGGAAGATTGTAGTGGAATAATCATACAGACAGAAAGGTGTCGTATTTGTTTGGGTAAAATATTTTTGACGATATGACGTTTTAGATTGCTGAAAATAATGTAATTTTGCCACATGTTTAGAAATAAAAAAATTATTCTGATAGCCTTGTGTCTGCCGATGATGTTTTCATGCGGCAAACATGCCAAATTGTTAAAAAGTACTGATAATGAATTGAAATATCAGGCGGCGATGTCATATTATGAAAAAAAAGATTATAATAGGGCGTTAGAACTTTTTGATATGCTTCAATCGGCATATAGAGGTAAACCTCAGGGCGAAGAGATAGCTTTTTTGACGGCAGAGTGTTATTTTCAATTAGAAGATTATTCTATAGCAAGCCATTATTATAAGAGATATGCTTCTACTTATCCTTTCGGGAAACGTACAGAAGATGCTTTATATAAAAGTGCCTATTGCTATTATCTGGAATCTCCCAACATTTCGTTGGATCAGACAGATACTCATAATGCCATACGTGAGTTCCAACAGTTTATCGATGCCTATCCTTCAAGCGACTATGTCGATGATGCCAATGCTCGCATCGATACTCTGAGACTGAAATTAGAAGAGAAAGATTTCAATAAGGCAATGCTGTATTATAAGATGGATGAATATCAAGCTGCGATAACAACATTCGAGGCTTTTCTCGCAGATTATCCTGCGACTTTACATCGTGAAGAGATACTCGTTTACATGGTAATGACATATTATCATTATGCTGAGAAAAGTGTTGCAGACAAACAAAGAGAGCGTTATGAACTCGCGCTTGAGAAATACAATACATTATCATATATTTTTCCTGACAGTGAGAAGTTGAAAGAACTTGCTCCTGTAGTGGAAAAAATGAGAGCCAGATTGGCAAGAATGGAAAATAATAATAAATAAAGAAGATGGATTTTAAGAAAATTAAAACGGAAACAACAGCGATAACCCGCCAAAAAGACCAGTTTTATGCCGGTACGGGTAACATCTATGAAACAGTAGCTATCCTGGCAAAAAGAGCAAATCAGATAGCTGTGGAGATGAAACAGGAAATCAACAAAAAGATAGAGGAATATGCTACAAGCAACGATTCTAATTCTGAGGAGACATTTATCAATAAGGAACAGATTGAGGTTGCAAAATTTTATGAACGTCTTCCAAAGCCTACTCTTATAGCTATCGATGAGTTTTTGCACGATAAGATATATTATCGCAATCCTAATAAGAAAAGTGAAGGTGATTTTTAATATTTGGGGACAATGCAAGCCGGAAAGAAAATTCTTCTTGGAATAACGGGTAGCATTGCCGCCTATAAAATCCCGCTTCTTGTTCGTATGTTGAAGAAACAAGGAGCGGAAGTAAGGGTCGTTATGACTCCTTCAGCTAAAGATTTCGTGACGCCACTCACACTATCTACGTTGAGTGGCTCACCTGTTTTATCAAATGGCTTCGATGCTGAAACAGGACAGTGGTACAGTCATGTGGAACTTGGCATGTGGCCTGATCTTTTTGTTATCGCACCTGCTTCAGCCAATACTATTGCGAAGATGGCTAACGGCATAGCCGACAATTATCTGCTTACTGTCTTCCTCGCTTCTAAATGCCCGGTGATGTTCGCTCCGGCCATGGACCTCGACATGTTTAAACATCAGGCTACTCAGGATAATATCAAAACTTTGCAACATCGTGGTTGTATGATGATAACACCTTCTTCAGGGGAACTTGCAAGTGGTTTGTGTGGTGAAGGCAGAATGGAGGAGCCGGAAAAGATATTTACGATAATAGATGGGTTTTTAAATAGAAAGAAGAGGTTTGCGGGAAAGAAAGTCATGGTAACGGCAGGTCCTACTTTTGAGGCCATTGACCCCGTACGTTTTATTGGTAATCATAGTTCGGGACTTATGGGTATTGAAATAGCGCGAGTTTTTGCTGATCAGGGCGCTGATGTGACTCTTGTACTCGGTCCTTCTTCCATAAGAGTAAATAGAAATGACATTGCCGTTATTCCTGTCACTTCTGCCGACGACATGTATAATGCAGTCATGTCGCTCTTTCCTTCTACTGATATAGCAGTGTTAGCTGCTGCTGTGGCTGATTTTAAGCCGAAAATCGTGTCCGATAGTAAAATAAAAAAAGACCCTGATGTGGATGAGTTGGTAATACATCTTGTCAAGAATAAAGATATATTAAAAACTCTCGGAGAGAAAAAAAACGATAACCAGTTTGTTGTCGGTTTTGCTCTTGAGACAGATAACGGCATGGATAACGCTATTAAGAAACTGAATGCCAAAAAAGCTGATATGATAGTGTTAAATATTATGAATCGGCCTGATGTGGGTTTCAAGACAAATACTAACAAGGTGACTGTTTTCGTTAAAGATGGTGAGATGATAGATTTCGACCTTAAACCAAAAAGTGAAGTAGCATCGGATATAGTAAATGTTATTTATTCATCTCTTGTTAAATGAATTGCTTTATGAGAAAAATTGTTTTGATAACATTGGCATGTTTAATGCTTTCATCATTAACCTCCAAGACTCAAGAACTGAATTTCGAGGTGAAAATAAATAGTTCGCAGGTTGGCGGTACTGACCAGCGTGCTTATGAAAGCCTTGAAGAAGCAATGGTCACCTTTCTTAATAATAGAGTGTGGACCAATATTAAATTTGAACAGCAGGAACGTTTGGAAGGCGCCATAGTAGTGACAATAAAGTCTAAAGATGGTAATAATTATGATGCAGAACTCAATATCGCTCTGAGAAGACCTACATTTAAGTCGTCTTTCAATACCCCGGTGTTTAATTACATTGATAGCGATTTTGCATTTACTTATATTGATTATCAACCTCTTGACTTTAGTGAGACAAGTTATACATCCAATATCACATCTACTTTGGCTTATTATGCTTATCTGTGTCTTGGCATATATTTCGATACATTCGGTTTATATGGCGGCGATGATTTCTATGTTGCTGCAGAACAAATTGTTACGGCTGCACAAAGTGCTTCTGAATCCGGATGGAAGGCATTTGACAGCAATAAAAACCGTTATTGGCTGCTGGAGAGTTTTACTAATGCCGCTTATCGTCCTTTGCGTCAGTATCTATATGAATATCATAGACTTGGACTTGATGTCATGTCTTCTAAGGTGGAAGATGGTCGTGCTGCTATTACCAATTCGCTGTCTTATTTGAAACAGGTATATTCTACTAAACCTAATCAGATGTTTTTGCAAATTCTTAATGATACCAAACGTGATGAATGGATGAATGTCTATTCTGAAGGACCTCAGCAAGAAAGGACTAAGGCTATCAATATATTGAGAGAGATTGACGCTTCTCATGCTACAGAATATGAAGATTTGCTGTCGTCTTCCGGAAAGAAATGATAAGGGATGCTTAGCAGTCTGTATATATCGAATTATGCATTGATAGACTCGTTGTCGATAGATTTCGATGACGGGTTTTCTGTCATTACAGGTGAGACAGGCGCAGGAAAATCTATATTGCTTGGCGCACTCGGTTTTGTTCTTGGCGAAAGAGCTGATTCTTTCGTCATGCTTGACGAGTCTCGCAAATGCGTAGTAGAGGCATATTTCGATGTGAATGTTGATATGATAAGACCGTTTCTCGAACGTAATGGCTTGGATATCAGCATGCCGTGCGTATTGAGAAGAGAATTGTCGCCTCAGAAGAGGTCTCGCGCTTTTATCAATGATACACCGGTCACTTTGGCACAGTTGAAAGAACTTGGAAATCTGCTTGTTGATATTCATTCTCAGCATGATTCCATGCTTTTAGTTGACAATGCTTTCCAACTCAGATTGCTTGACGATGCTGCTCATAATACACAGTTGTTGGAGTCTTATCAATCTGAATATCATGATTTTGTAAAAAGCAATAAAGAACTCGATGCTCTTATGGATGAGTCAAGAAGAGGTGTTGCCGAATATGAGTTCATGTCGTTTCAATATGAAGAATTGAAAAAAGCAGATTTGCAGGATAATGAGTATGATGAATTGTCATCACGCTTGAAAATGATGCAAAATGCTGAGGAGGTGGCTCAAATTTTGGATAATGCTCTGTCTTTGTTAGAAAATTCCGACGATTCAGTGTTGTCTATGCTTAACAGACTTGCATCATCTCTGAATAGATTGAAGACATTTATTCCGGATATTTCATCTCTTTATGAAAGAGTGAATGCGGCTAATGTGGAACTGAAGGATATTTCTTACGATATTCAAAGATATGCTGATGATATTCAATATGATGATGATACTTTGCATGTTTTGGAAGAAAGATATGATTATCTTAATAGGCTTATGCTGAAACATCATGTCAATGATTATTCTGCTCTTATTGAGAAACGTGACGAACTTAAACGGAAAGTGTCGGATTATGAAAATCTTGATGATATCATTGCTGCGAAAAAAGAGGATATAGCATCAAAAGTGGAAGAACTGAAAATTTTATCCAAGAAGTTACATGATAGCAGAATGAATGCGAAAGAAGATTTTGAAAAAAAGGTCATTGGTATTATACGGCAACTTGCAATGCCTCATGCTGTTTTTGAGATTCGTTGTGAACAACTTGATGATTTTACGTCAATTGGTAATGATAAGATACGTTTTCTTTTCTCAGCCAACAAAGGTGTCATGCCGGATGATATAGCCAAGGTGGCTTCCGGAGGCGAGTTGTCACGTCTTATGTTGGCGGTGAAGAGCGTGGCGGCACGTAATAATTACGTACCTACTTTGATATTCGATGAGATAGATACAGGTGTGTCAGGCGAAGTGGCATCAAAACTAGGTTCTATAATGAGAGAGATGGGGGAGAGTCTTCAACTTGTCAGCATAACCCATCTTCCGCAAATAGCAAGTAAAGCAAAATATCATTTCTTTGTTTATAAAGATAGTACCGGAGAACATACCCGTTCTTGTATCAAATTGTTGTCATCAGAGGAAAGAGTGGGTGAAATAGCCAAGATGCTGAGTAACGATAAGGTTTCGGTCGAGGCTGTAAGAGCCGCAGAAGTGTTGCTGAATTCTTAAATATGGTAATTTACCCATATTATTAATAGGTGTTTCTTAAAATGTTATTCTGTGTATGCCTTTTGAATATTCTTGATTCATGGCATCTATGATGACATGATAGTCTTTCTTGTTTGCAACAAAGTCCATGTTGTTGGTATCTAATATCAGGATGCGCATATTTTGTTCTTGTTCCTTGATAAATTCAAAATATCCATTTTGAAGGTTTTCCAAATATGAGGCTGTGATATTTTGTTCATACGATCTGCCTCGTTTTTTTATGTTGTATTGCAGGTGTTCTATATCGAGATAAAGATATACCAACAGATCCGGTTTTGGAAGATTGGAGAATATGATGTTGAAGAAGCGTGAAAACAAGGCATATTCATCTTGTTGCAGAGTGGCACGTGAGAATATCAGTGACTTGGCTACATAATAATCCGAAATGGTAAATGTGTGAAACAGGTCATAGTTGGACAGTTTATCTTTAAGTTGTTGAAATCGTAAAGCAAGGAAAGTCATTTCTACCTGAAAAGCATACTTGTCAGGTTCTATGTAGAATTTTTCCAAAAATGGATTTTTGTCAGGTTCGTATTCTTCAAGAATCAGTTTTCCGTTGAAATCATTGGCAATGGCTGTTGCCAATGATGTCTTACCGGCTCCCATGGTGCCCTCTATTGCTATATAGTTATATCTCATGACTCTGTTTTGTAAAGTTTGACTGTTGAATTATCTTTGCACAACTCTAACAGTTTGGTGTTGGTGATTTTATATACAGGATGTATCATATCAGGGGCGATTTCACATAAAGGTATCAAGACAAAACGTCTGAGTTGAAGTCTCGGATGCGGTATTATAAGTTCCGTCTGATTTATTACTTCATTGCCATAATATATTATGTCCAAGTCAATGGGACGTGAAGAATAGCCATTGTGAATTTCAGTCCTGACTCTTCCCATGGTGGATTCTATGTCAAGCAACTCCTTTAACAGCAATTCTGCTGTCATAACTGTTTTTATACATATTATCTGGTTAATGAACCATTCTTTCGCATCAAATCCCCATGGCTCTGATTCATACAACTTCGATGTCTTGACAATATTGCCACATTTTTCGCCTATTGTTTTGCAGGCAGTGTCAAGATGAGCCACCCTGTCACCCATGTTTGTTCCCATCAGGATAAATGCTTCAACCTTCATGTTATTCTTTTATGCTGCAAATATAAAATCTTTTTTGTTTTAATTGCAGCTTATGAAAGTGATACTTTAAAAAAATGTCAAATGTTTTAAAATCTCATGCTCATGTTGAAAAAAATCTTAATTTTGCACTTACAATAAGTACTAAACATTCTCTATAGCTTTCTAAGTAGTTTGGTTTATTAATGCGATGGGAGCCGGATGCTCCCATTCTTGTGCATATCGTAATATGTTTACTGTTAATTTGTTGTGATATTAATAAGGTGTGACATTCATATTTCTGATATTATCTGCAGGTGATAGAGTACAGTTGTCATTATGTTTTGGTTTTCTTTTATATCTCTTATATTATAGATGGAGTTTTATAACTGTATGTTGATCAAAGTGTTACAGACGTTATTTTTGTCAGAACAAAAATAAGGAGTGTAAATGGACAAAAAAATATGATTGCAGAACTTCATGCGATTTAATATATTGATTATCAAAATATAATTAGTTATTTTAGAAAATTAAAAAATTTTTTAGTTGATATTAAAAAAAAAAGTAAAAAAAATATTGCTTTTTTTAAAAAATGTTGTATATTTGTACCCACAATAAGTACTAAACATTCTCTATAGCTTTGTAAGTAGTTTGGTTTATTAATGCAAATGGGAGCTCCCCGCTCCCTTTTTTGTTGTGCTAAGTAAAATTAGTTATCGATAACACTATATTTCTATTCAAATTGCAGAAAATGATATCTCTGCGGATAAAATCTCGTGCATTATGGTGTTAAGGATAGAAGTTAAACTCGCATATGTTTTGGTTCTTATACTTTTTCTTTTGATAGAAATACACAAGATAAAAACATAAAAGATAATTCATAAAATGATTCGATATACTTTCTCAGAATAAATTTTCTGCAATATATTTTTACATTTTTTTGAAACGAAATTTTTATATTTGCAAAAAAAAGTCATGAAAGTGTTAAAATCATTATTATTTGTATTTGCATGGTTTTCGTTCCTTGCTGTAGAAGCGCAAGTCGATTATGATGACTATTTTACCGATAATCAGTTGCGCATAGATTATTACGTAGTGGCAGATGCCAATAATGTCGTTTATGCTATTGATAAGATGGTAAAAGAGCCTGTTTGGGGAGGCAGGAGGCACAACCTTGTCGATAATATGAGATATGGAAACTTTTATTTTGAGGTTAAATTGCCTGAAACAGATAAGGTGATATATTCTTATGGTTACTGTGCTCTTTTTGGAGAATGGCAGACTACAGAAGAGGCACTACGTACTAAAAGAGGCTTCTCTGAAACCGTGGTGATGCCTTTTCCGAAACAGCCGGTAGAGGTGGTCTTTTATTTCAGAACATTGAAAGGTACGTTGCAAGAGGTGTTTAGATATAGTATAGATCCGGAAAATTATTTTATTGCCGATGCAAAGAGATTGCCTTATGAGATATATAATGTATATGGCGAACAGGAGCCTGAAGAAGCTGTCGATATAGTAATACTTCCTGACGGTTATACTATGGATGAGATGGAGAAGTTTAAAAAAGATTGTGACTTTTTTGTGGAAAGTCTTTTTAGTTACAAACCATACGACAAATATCCCGACTGTTTTAATGTGAGAGCTGTTCTCGTTCCTTCTCAAGACTCGGGAATAACTGTTCCTGCTGATGATATTTGGAAAAATACAGCGATAGGTTGTAGTTTTTATACTTTGAACAGTGAACGTTATTGTATGACTTATGAAAATAAAACGATGCGAGACCTTGCCGGGCAGGTGCCTTATGATCAGATATACATTCTCGCTAACACTGAGAAGTATGGCGGAGGCGGCATTTTTAACTCGTATTGTGTAAGCTCATCGGCTAACTCTTTCTCCTCTGAAGTCATTATCCATGAGTTCGGACATGGCTTCGCTGGTCTTGGAGACGAATATGCATACGATGGTGGTGCCAATTATCCTCTCGATGTGGAACCATGGGAACCCAATATTACAACATTGGTGGATTTTGAAAGTAAATGGCAGGACCTGGTCAAGAAAAAAACTCCTATTCCTACACCTGTTAAGGATAAGAATATTGATGTCATTGGTGCTTATGAGGGAGCCGGTTATCAGTTAAAAGGTATTTATCGTCCCAAAATGGACTGTCTTATGAATACTTTTAATGGTAAGGTGTTTTGTGAGGCATGTGAACGTGCAATAGAAAGAATGATATTGTATTATTCTGAGTGATGAGATGGATCCTATATTGAAATAATGAAAAAATATTTAATTGTTGGAAGTTAAGGATAAGTATTATGATTTGGTTGTAAGTTGTTTTAGACCAATGATTTTGCTAATAACCTTATTAAAATATCAAAAACAAAGTGCACCTGAAATTACAACTGGTGCACTTTGTTTTATTTTATGATTTCAGAAAAAATCATATCATGGCTTCTACCAAGTTCCATGCATCTTCGTAAATATCTTTCAATGTTGCGTTCAGCATGAAACACGGAGTGGTGAATATTTTGTTTTCCAAATCACTGACTACATCACCATTGGATGCAGCAATATGTTTGGCACCCATGACTTTGATGTCATGAGCCGGTTGACAGTTGTCGCTGCCCAAAGTGATGTGAATATTGCCCAATACTTTGGCAAGTACGACTGGGGCTATGCACATTGCTCCAATAGGTTTCTGTTGCTGATGCATTGCCGTGATGGCTTCTTTTACTCCTGGCAAGACCTGCATGTTGATGCCGTTGACAAAATAAGTGAAGAGATTTTTTGCTATTCCTGCACCTCCCGGTATCACAAGAGCATCGAATCTTTCTGCACTGAACTGTGACAGCGGCAATATCTCGCCTCTTACTATTCTTGCTGCCTCTACCATCATGTTACGTTTTTCGTTCATGGGTTCTCCGGTAATGTGATTTATAACTTCGAATTGGTCTAAATCAGGAGCAAAACACTGATATTTAATGCCATGCTGGTCTAATGCTAATAAAAGACATACTGTCTCATTTATCTCGGACCCGTCTTTAGTTCCGCATCCTCCTAAAAGTACTGCAAAATTTTTCATAATATTATTTAATGTATTGATCGTTAATTTCTTCTGCAAGATCTTCTATGGTATCGATACCTTTCTTTATGTTTTTTTCTATTGTTTTGTTAACAACATCATAATTGTGATAAAGATAATATGCTATAGATTCGGTATTTCTGTATAAAAATGAATTTTTCTTTGTTTTATTGTCAACAATGTCAGTAAGCCCGAAAAAGTTCAACACTAATATCAAAATACTGATTAATAATGCACCCTTTACTATACCGAAGACAAATCCGCCTATCTTGTCAATAAATCCAAGGAACAGAGCTTCCACTATCTTCGATATGAGTTTACCGATAAAGGTCACTAAAATAGCGAGTATGATAAATGTTATAATAAAGGCAATGATTGTCATTATCTCCTGAGGTGCGTCAATGATTTTGGCAAGACCTTTGGCCGTAATGTCGGAGAGATACATGGCACCGTAAATGCCTATTAGGAAAGCGGCGAGCGAGAAAGCTTCCACTATAAGACCTTTTTTCAGACCCTTATATGCAAACAATAGCAATATCAGTCCAATTATGACATCTAAATAATTCATTTTTAACGGTTTTGATTTATTATTTATTATTTTTTAATCTTTTGGTCAATTCTGTTGAGAATATAAAATTATTAAGTTCTTCATTATCAGTATGTAAGATGTTACTGCTGTTTCCTTGCCACCAAAGTTGCCCTTTATAAAGGAAATTTATGGATTGTCCTATCATCATAACAGAGTTCATGTCGTGAGTGTTGATGACAGTAGTTATGTTGTATTCTTCAGTTATTTCGAGTATTAAGGCGTCAATGATTTCGGATGTTACCGGGTCGAGTCCGGAATTGGGTTCGTCGCAAAACAGATATTTAGGACTGTTGGCAATGGCTCGTGCTATAGCAACGCGTTTCATCATTCCTCCACTTAACTCATTGGTCATCAGTTTGTTGATATTGTTAAGATTTACTCTGTTGAGACAAAAGTTCACTCTTTCCAACTTTTCTTTATATGACATGTCGGTGAACATATTCAACGGGAACATGACATTCTGTTCGACATTCATGGAATCGAACAATGCTCCGCCTTGAAACAATACGCCCATATCTTTTCGTATGTCCACTCTAATATCTTCAGACCTATTGGAAAAACGTATATCGTTAAACAATACTTCTCCGGCGTCAGGTTCCACTAATCCTGTGCAGATCTTCATCAGCACTGTTTTTCCTGAGCCGCTTTCGCCTATGACAAGATTAGTCATGCCTCTTCGGAACGATAAGCTGATATCGTCGAGTACCAACTTGTCTCCGAAAGACTTGGATATGTTTTTGACTGTTATCATGTCAACAGAGTTTGTGTTAAGATGAGGTCAAAAATAATTATCAAGATACTGCTGTGTACCACACCTTTGGTACTTGCCTTGCCAACTTCCACTGAACCGCCTTTGACATTATAACCAATGAATCCGGCTATGGATGAGATGAGAAATGCAAAAACTTCTGTTTTTATCAAAGCAAAATATACGGAAAATGGGTCGAACCATGACCGAAGTCCCAGAATGTAGTTATAGGGTGTTATGATATTTGTCAACAGGCAGGCAGCCCAGCCGCCAATGAGTCCGAGAGCTATGCTGAACACTATGAGGACAGGCATGAAAAGCAGACATGCTATTATCTTGGGTAAAATGAGATAATTGGCAGTGTTGATACCCATCACCTGAAGCGCATCGATTTGTTGAGTTACCCTCATGGTGCCTAATTCAGAAGCTATTTGAGAGCCTAACTTGCCTGCAAGTATTATGCTTATAATAGTGGGTGAAAACTCCAAAATAACCATCTGACGTGTGGAGAATCCTATCAATTCCTCCGGAAACATGGGATTATCGGTGTTATAAGCGACAAGGATTGCTGCAACAGCTCCGACAAAAACAGATAATATGGAGACTATGCCAAACGAACTGACACCCAGATTGTAAAACTCATGCATCAACTGTCTTCGAAATATTGAAAATTTCGGTGGACGCTGAAATGTTTGTCCAATCAAAATAAAATAATCTCCAATGGTTTTTAACATTGCCGCTATTTCTTTTGAAAGCGTAAAAATACACATTTTTTTTTACAAAACACAAATTCTTCAATCTTTTGGTCCATTTTTTGAGAAATCTCAAAAGAATTTTATATCTTTGCAATTCATTATTTGTTGTTATGTATTCTGAAAATAAAACAACACGACGTCGTCTTGCCGGCTCATATCTCATCTCTTTGATGAGTATTATGTTGGTATTGTTGGTGTTGGGAATGTTTGCTTCATTGTTGTTTTATGCAAATGAATTGTCTGATTATATTAGAGAAAACATAGGTTTCGAGATTGTAATAAAAAAAGGTGTCAAGGAATCCGAAATACTTAAATTTCAACAAAAACTCGATAAATATGATTTTATAAAATCTTCTGAGTATATATCACAGGAAGATGCTACACAACAGTTGGAAGAGGACCTCGGTATAGATATTAAAGAATGGTTGGGTAGTGTAGATAATCCATTACTGCCTTCTATCGATGTACGTTTTGTGGCTTCTTATGCCAATGCCGACAGTATTGCGGTGATAGAAAAAATCGTCACTGACAATAATATAGTCAAAGATGTCATTTATCAAAAGAATCTTACCAATGTATTGAATAATAATATAAGAAGGATTGGTATTGTACTTTTTGTTGTCGGTATGGTCTTGTTTATCATGGCAGTGACATTGATTAGTCATACTGTGCGACTTTCAGTTTATGCCAAAAGATTTCTTGTGAGAAGTATGCAACTTGTTGGTGCTACCGAAAATTTTATTCTGAAGCCTTTCATGCGTTTTTTCATGATACAGGGTTTCCTGGGAGCTTTGCTTGCCTTGATAGTACTGACATTTATGATTATTGGCCTTCAAAGAAGTATTCCTGAGCTTTCTATGGTGAGCAACTTCGGCGCTGTTGCCATGATATATGCTGCGGTTTTGCTTTTTGGAATGTTGATGACGATAATGGCTTCGTATTTTTCCATGCGCAAGTATCTTAATGCAGATGTTGATAATTTATATGCTTAAATATAAAAATGATGAAAAAAAAGGTTGATATTGACAAGACAAATAATGAGGAAAAACAAATGCCTTTTACCCGTGAGAATTATAAATGGGTAATTATTGGTTTGGTGGTATTGTTGATAGGTTTTCTATTGATGATAGGAGGCGGCTCCAACGATCCTGATGTTTTTAATGAAGGGATGTTCAATTTCCGTCGTCTTACTCTTGCTCCTGTATTGGTACTTGCAGGTTTCGGCATAGAGTTTTATGCTATTATGAAACGTCCTAAACAATGATATTTAGAACGTAGGTTTTATATTATATAATGATATGAATTGGTTAGAGGCATTATTGTTGGGTATCCTGCAAGGATTGACAGAGTTTTTGCCCGTTAGCAGCAGTGGGCATTTGACTATATTGCAAACTTTGTTGAATGTTGAAAACAGTCCTTCGGAACTGTTGGAATTTGACGTTATGGTACATGCTGCCACGGTGTTGAGTACCATAGTGATATTGCGTAAAGAAATAGCGGATCTTTTCAAAGGTACTTTTTGCACCAAGGTGTGGAATCCCGAGAAAGATTATGTAATGAAGATATTTGTCTCTATGATACCTGTTCTTATCATAGGTCTGTTTTTTAAGAAATATATAGAGCGTATATTCGGCAGTGGCCTGCTTGTGGTTGGTATTTGTCTGATAATAACGGCATTGCTTCTTACGTTTTCATATTTTGCCAAACCGAGACAAAGAGACAATATTTCATACGGTCATGCTTTTATTATAGGTCTGGCTCAGGCAGTAGCTGTACTTCCGGGACTGTCGCGCTCTGGAACGACCATAGCTACAGGTTTGTTGCTTGGCAATAAAAAAGAACAGGTGGCACAGTTCTCGTTTCTTATGGTTCTCATTCCCATACTCGGTGAGGCGTTTCTTTCTTTGCTTGATTTTTTGAAAGATCCTGCCATGCTGGCTCAAGGGTTGGGGGTGTTGCCTATCATATCCGGTACTCTTGGTGCTTTCATATCCGGCTGTTTCGCCTGCAAGTTCATGATAAATATCGTAAAACGCGGCAAACTGATATATTTCGCCATCTATTGTGTCATTGTCGGCGTGCTTGCTGTGTCATTCTCAATATAAGTCATGATGTTCAATTTTGAAGAAGGAGAAGTTTTTCTTATAGACAAGCCTCTCGACTGGACATCTTTCGATGCTGTCAACCTTATACGTGCCTTGGTGAAACGTTATCATGGCATAAAAAAATTGAAAGTGGGTCATGCCGGCACTTTAGACCCTCTTGCGACAGGACTTCTTATTGTTTGTACCGGGAAAAAGACTAAACAGATAGATGAATACCAAGCCAAAGAGAAGGTATATTCCGGCACCATGTTGCTTGGCAGAACCACACCTACGTTCGACCTCGAAAGCGAGCCGGATGCCTTGTTCCCTGTTGACGGGATAACAGAGAATATGATGCAGTCGGTTTGTAACTCCTTTGTTGGCGACATATTACAGCGTCCTCCCAAGTTTTCCGCTATTAAAATCAATGGCAAAAGGGCTTTCGATTATGCAAGGTCTGACAAAGAACTCGAGATGAAGGAACGTAACGTTCATATCTTTGATTTCAAAATAGATACAAAGAGATTCCCGGAAATAGATTTTGTTGTTAAGTGTTCCAAGGGTACTTATATACGTTCTCTTGTCAACGATTTTGGTAAAGCTTTGAACAACGGAGCCTGTCTTACAGCTTTGCGCCGCACTCATATTGGAGATTACTGCGTTGATGATGCCTGGGATCTCATGGAACTGAAAAAGACAATAATAGAAAATGGTTGTGACCATGATGTTAAAATAGAATGATGTGTTTATGGGTGGTTTTGCATCTTTTTTAAAAAGGAAAAATATTGATATTTCTGTCAAGGCATATCTCATTGATGCCTTGGGAGCCATGGCATTGGGTTTGTTTGCCTCTCTGCTGATAGGTGTGATATTCAATACGCTTGGTGAAAAGACAGGTCTTGACTTGTTCATTACCATAGCCACGTATTCTAAGCAGGCGACAGGAGCTGCCATAGGTGTCGCCATCGCATACGCACTTCATGCTCCTGCATTGGTGTTGTTCAGTGAAGTGGCTGTGGGTATTGCCGGAAATGCTCTCGGCGGTCCTGTAGGGGCACTTATTGCAGTGGTAATAAGTACAGAACTTGGCAAAATGGTATCGAAAGAAACTAAACTTGACATACTTGTTACTCCCTCAGTAGCGATAGTATCGGGAGTGTTACTATCTATGTTCGTCGGTCCCGGCATTATGGCATTCATGGACTCTTTCGGTCATTTCGTGGAAAGTATGACGGTGTTGCATCCTTTCGTTATGGGAATGGTTATATCGGTAACTATAGGCATGGCGTTGACATTGCCAATCAGCAGTGCTGCACTGTGTATAGCAATAGGGTTGTCAGGTCTTGCCGGTGGTGCTGCCACGGCAGGCTGTTGCGCTCAGATGGTAGGTTTCGCTGTCATGAGTTTCAAAGAAAATCGCTGGAGCGGTCTTGTCTCACAAGGATTGGGAACCTCAATGTTACAGATGCCAAATATCATAAAGAATCCTCTTGTGTGGATCCCTCCTACATTGGCAGGAGCCATAACAGGACCCATATCTACATGTGTCTTTCGTCTTGAAAATATACCAATAGGTTCCGGTATGGGAACATGTGGTCTTGTAGGACCTTTCGGCATAGTGTCTGCCATGCCGGATGGAGGAACAATGATGTGGATAGGCATACTTCTGGTATGCTTCGTGTTGCCGGCATTGTTGTCGTATGGTTTTGGCTTGTTGTTTCGTAAAATGAAGTTGATAAGGGAAGGTGACCTGAGAATAGAACAATAACTTATATATCTTGTTGATAATAAGATGTTTGAAAAATAACTATTGACAAAACTTGTTTGATATCGTATATTTGCAAATCAGTAAAAAAATTGTTGAGAAATGAAGTTGTCTCAGTTTAAATTCAACCTGCCTCAGAATCTTATAGCCAACTATCCGCCTAAGAATCGCGACGAGGCGAGAATGATGGTGCTACATCGGGAGGATGGCAGTATAGAGCATCGTGTTTTTAAAGATATCATAGAATATACTAATGATGGTGATGTCTTTGTCATTAATAATACTAAGGTGTTTCCGGCTCGTCTTTATGGTGAGAAGGAGAAAACAGGAGCAAAAATAGAGGTGTTGCTTCTCAGAGAACTGAATCATGAAAGTCGTTTGTGGGACGTTTTGGTGGACCCTGCACGTAAGATAAGGATAGGTAATAAGTTGTATTTTGGTGAAAATGATGAACTTGTGGCAGAAGTGATAGATAATACTACTTCGAGAGGAAGGACTTTGCGTTTCCTTTTCGATGGTACACCGGAAGAGTTTAAAAACACCATCACACGGTTGGGTAATACTCCTCTGCCTAAGATTCATAACAGAGAGGTGGAACCGGAAGATGCTGAAAACTATCAGACTGTCTATGCTAAATACGAAGGTTCTATTGCTGCGCCTACTGCGGGAATGCATTTTAGCAAAATATTGATGAAGCGTTTGGAAATCAATAATGTTAGTTTTGCTGAAGTGACATTACATACAGGTACCGGTAATTTCCGAGACATTGAGGTCGAAGACCTTACCAAACATAAAACAGACTCTGAAGCTATGGAAATAACACAAGAGGCATGCGATATGATAAACTTCGCCAAAGCAAATCACTGTAAAGTGTTTGCCGTTGGTACTACTTCTCTTAAAGTTCTCGAAACAGCCGTGAATATCAATGGTAAAATGAAACCTTACAAGGGTTGGACAAACAAGTTTATTTTCCCTCCATACGATTTTACTACTGCTGATGCTCTTATTACCAATTTTCATCTTCCCAAGTCCCCTATGATGACGGAAGTGGCAGCCTTTGCCGGTTATGACTTGCTTATGAAGTCATATAAAGAGGCTATAAACGAGAAATATAATTTCTTTACTTATGGTGACGCTATGTTAATTTTATAATTTTATGAATCAGGAAGATTTTTTTAAGAAGATAACCTCTCATGCCAAGGAATATGGCTTTATTTTTCCTTCAAGCGAAATTTATGACGGATTGTCGGCAGTTTACGATTATGCACAGAATGGTGTCGAACTGAAAAACAATATACGACAGTATTGGTGGAAAGCAATGGTGCAGATGCACGAGAATATTGTGGGTCTTGATGCAGCTATCTTCATGCATCCCACAGTTTGGAAGGCTTCCGGTCATGTCGATGCTTTTAATGACCCTATGATAGATAATAAGGATAGCAAAAAACGCTATCGTGCCGATGTGCTCGTGGAAGACCATATTGCCAAAATAGAAGATAAGGTAAACAAGGAGGTTGAAAAAGCAAAAAAACGTTTTGGCGACGCTTTCGATGAACAGCAGTTCATTACCACTAACCCGAGAGTGCTTGGCTATAAGAAAGAAATTGAAGACATCAGTCACCGTCTTTATTCTGCCATGGAACAAAACGACCTCGCCGGTATAAAGCAACTGATAATAGATCTCGGCATAGTATGTCCTGTTTCAGGTTCACGCAACTGGACCGATGTGCGTCAATTCAACCTCATGTTTGCAACGCAGATGGGTTCTGTTGCTGAGGGTGCTAACGAGATATACCTTCGTCCGGAGACAGCGCAGGGTATCTTTGTCAACTATCTTAACGTGCAGAAGACAGGGAGAATGAAAATACCGTTTGGTATAGCACAGACCGGTAAGGCGTTTCGTAATGAGATAGTGGCACGACAGTTTATCTTTCGTATGAGAGAGTTCGAACAGATGGAAATGCAGTTTTTTGTGCGGCCCGGCACCGAGCTCGAATGGTTTGCCAAATGGAAGGAAGAACGTCTCAAATGGCATCTCTCTCTTGGCATCCCCGCTTCTATGTATAGGTTCCATGACCATGAGAAACTCGCTCACTATGCTAACGCTGCTACTGATATTGAATTTGAATTTCCTTTCGGTTTCAAGGAATTGGAAGGCATACACAGCCGTACCGATTTCGATTTGTCACGTCATGCCGAGTTCTCCGGTAAGAAAATACAATATTTCGATCCGGAAACAAATGAGAGTTATACTCCTTATGTCATTGAGACTTCCATAGGTCTCGACCGTATGTTCCTCGCTATGTTCAGTTATGCTTATACTGAGGAAAAACTCGAGGACGGTTCTGAACGCGTGGTGATGAAATTTCCGCCTCTTCTCGCTCCATATAAGGTGGCAATATTGCCTCTCGTCAAGAAAGACGGTATGCCGGAAAAGGCAAGCATGATAATGTCAGCTCTGCAACCGGATTTCATGTGCCAGTATGAAGAGAAAGACTCTATTGGCAAACGCTACAGACGTCAGGATGCTATTGGTACTCCTCTCTGTGTTACTATTGATAATCAGACTATTGAAGATAACACCGTTACAGTACGCGACCGCGATACCATGGAACAGATTCGCGTTAACGCGGACAGACTTCATGAGATAGTACGTGAGAAAATATCACACGTTAAATTTTAATGTGTGTCGGTCCATATCTCGATAAAGTAATGTCATAATTGTAAAGTCATGATAAACTTTATTGAGTCGTAAAAAATTATGAAATGAATATTAACACCCCATATTATGCTGTGTAGTGTTGTATTACTGAATATAATGGAGTTTTTTAAAGGTTTTTTCAGTCTTCCACTGACAAATCCTGTCTTGATATTGTCAATCATGTTGTTGATAATATTGCTTGCTCCACTCATACTCGGCAAATTCAATATTCCCGGTATTATAGGCCTTATCCTTGCAGGTGTCATCATAGGACCTTATGGTTTGGGATTGCTTGAAAACAACTCTCCTATAGAATTGTTTTCAACTATCGGACTGTTGTATATCATGTTTCTCGCCGGATTGGACCTCGACATGAACCAATTCAAGATGGTTAGGAATAAGAGTCTTGTTTTTGGAGTTCTGACATTTACGCTGCCTCTATTAGTGGGATTTCCTGTGTGTTATTATCTCTTGGATCTCGGTTTTTTGGCGAGTCTTCTCACTGCAAGCATGTTTTCTACCCATACTCTTGTGGCTTATCCCATAGTAAGTAAATTTGGCATATCTAAAAATGAAGCTGTCGCAATAACAGTAGGAGGAACCATCTTGACAGATACTCTCGTTCTTATCATTCTTGCCTTGATACTTGACAGCAAGGAAGGCAATGTAGATGTGATGTTTTTTGTGAAGATGTTTTTGATATTGATTGGGTTCTCACTTGTCATGTTTTTAGTGGTGCCACGTGTAACGAAATGGTTTTTCAAGAAATTGGACAGCGAGAAGTATGCACATTTCATCTTCGTTCTCTCAGTGATGCTGTTTGCGGCTTTTCTTGCAGAGGTGTCCGGACTTGAGTCTATAATCGGAGCTTTTGTGGCTGGTTTGGTGCTTAATCGTCTTATCCCGCATTCCTCATCTCTGATGAACAGGATAGAGTTTTTTGGCAATGCCTTTTTTATTCCGTTTTTCCTTATCTCAGTCGGTATCTTGTTAGATCTCGGAGTGTTATTGGAAGATTATCATCCATTGATGATCGCCATAGTGTTGTCAGTTTCCGCTTTTTTCGGCAAGTGGGCTGCTGCTTGGATAACACAGTTGATATACAAGTTCTCCAAGTATCAGAGACGGCTCGTATTCGGTCTCAGCAGTTCTCATGCAGCAGCGACTTTAGCCATAATATTGGCAGGTTATAATGCCGGTATTTTGGATGAGAACATTCTTAACGGTACTATCATTCTTATACTGATAACATGTATGATGGCTTCTTTCGTTACTGAGAAAGCTGCCAAACAGATAGTACTCAACGAGAATAACGAAACTGACCTAACAGTACAGCCTGTTACTACTGACAAGATACTCATTCCGGTTGCCAATATAGCCAATCTTGAACCATTACTCGACCTTGCCATACTGATGAAAGAAAGAAAATCCACCTCACCGGTGATAATAATGTCTGTGGTGCCGGATAATGAACAGGCAGAAATCAATATCATGAAGGCGTCGAATAAGTTGCAGCATTTTGTTAAACTCGGCTCTTCGGCTGAAGTGGATGTAAAAATAACCGCTACTATTGACCATAGCATATCAGGTGGCATAGTGAGAATGGCAAGAGTAACTGCAGCCACTACTCTGATGCTCGGCTGGCCCGGTAAAATCGTCGGTATGATAGACAGATTCTTCGGTTCCGATATCATGAAGATTGTCAACAATACTGATAAGGCTGTCTATGTATGTTCTTTCGACAGACCATTGATAGATGTACGCCGCATCCTTCTGATGACAACGCCATACGCCGAGGTGGAAGTCGGTTTCGAATCTTGGGTGAATAAAATAGCTTTGCTCTCAAGCGAACTTAATGTTCCTGTAGTACATTATGGTCTAGAACATACAGCATTGTGTATAAATAATATATTGAAAAACAAACGTATGTCTGTGAGTTTTTCATCTGTTCCTTATTCCGATTGGGACAACTTTTCCAATATGGCTTCTTTTATCAGTAAAGATGATTTGATAGTTGTCGTCTCTTCAAGACAAGGATTCCCTTCTTATCTGAAACGTTTTGATATTATTACAGATAAATTGACTGAAAGTTACAGGAAAAATGCTAAAATAGCTGTTTATCCTCAACAGAATCACGAAAATTCCATGATAGATGAGACATAAATCCCATGTAAATGAAACACTATCTTCTGCTGTTTTAAATAATATACGAATGTCCGATAAAAGATTTTTAAGAAACTATAAATATCTAATAAAATTCTGAATTTTACATACTTTTTGAAACACTACCGTTATTTATACTTATATCATTTATTTTTCATAATAAATTCTTTTGCTGTAATACCAAGTGGAAGAATGTCGTTTTCTTGATATAAAGTATTGACAGACAATAGTGTTCTATTTTCTTTTATGGCATTTTTTACAATATTTTTACCTTCGAATACATAAAAACAGTTGTTATATTTTATGACTTTTAGAGTCTTGTTTTCATCGTCGCAATTATTCTCGATCAGGTTCAGAGATTTAGGAGACAACCAAATTTTGTCGTATTCTCTGCCGTTGCAATAGGCTTGGAAACTTTTGAGTACAAGTTCGTTGATGTCCTGTTTGTCAGCGCTGCCGGTGTCTATTATGAGGTCATAATGTCTGTAGTCATTAACATCGACATGATAAAAGTTTGAATATCTCAACACTTCGCTTTTTCTTCTGTCTATGATATTTTGTTTTGCAGAAGCGAAGTCATTGTATGACTCGTTTATGCGTTTTTTATCGTTTAATATGCGTTCTGCGGCAATATTGACATCTACGTACAAATAAATCTTGAATGAATCAGGGACAAAATACCATGCCATGCGTGAGTCGAAAATGATGTTGTTTTCATTTTTGCCCATATCAGCTATTGTGTCGTCAACGTAATTATCATAATGAGGGTCATTTTCAATAAATTCGTTGAATTCTTTTGCCGACATGTTGTGTTTCATTGCCATGTTACGGAATATCATACCTGCGGAAACAATTTTATAGTCTATTTTGGTTATTAGATAGTTGGATACAGTAGTTTTTCCGCTTCCGAGTTCTCCGGCTATAGTGATGTTTTTCATTCTGTAATATTTTTACTATTGTTATCTGTTTCGGTTTCTTTTTTGTTTTTTTCGGTTTCTTCTTTCGGATAGAATGGATTCAGACTGAACTCTCTGAAAACCCTCAGAGGGGCAATTACCAACAATATAATGAACTCGATCACTAATGGTAAAATATTTGATGATGATGAGTCGTATATTTGATGGATTATCAATATCACAGTGAATATCATGAAAAGATATTTGCCATAGTGTTTTTTTCTAAAAAGAGCTATCAGACTAAATACTATCATGCCGAGTGTTAGCCAAAGTGTCAGATAATCTATCAAGGCGTACATCTCGCTTTGGTCATTGACGGTGTTGTCGAGATATGAAGGGTCGAAAACGGAACGGTAAAATATACCGAGAAAAGTGGTGAAAAGGAAATACAGACCATAATATGTAATGGCGAAAGTAGCAGTGAGTTTGACACCGAGAGTCAGTTGTTCACGCTCGACGAATATGCTTTTTTTCTTTTCTTTTTTTGTCATTGCATCACATTTCTATAATGCTTGAAATAGAATATGACGAATACTGCCGTTATAATAAGGTCTGCAATAGGTGAACCGTTCAATGTATTGTAAATAAATATAGTGGAAACAATCAGAATCAAAATCTGAGCTACGGTATAAATATGGAATCCTCTTTTTTTAAGTCTCCACATCTGCATCACTCCGATAAAAGAAGTTATATAAAGAATGCAGCTAATCAAGTAATAACTTCTGTTGATGGAAAATATGCTGCTGTAACTTGAGGCAAGTGTTTCCCATGCATTGCCCATCATGTCGCCCATTTGTTCGTAGAATTCGCTGTTTTCATCGAGTAATTCCTGAAACCTGTTATACATACTCCAAACAGTAATGTTGGAAAACACCTGATATATGGCATTTATGGCAGATAGTACGCATAATACCGTTAAAGATGTCGGTCTTTGCGGCTGAATGTTTTCTAATTCCTGTCCGTCGCTGTTCTGTTTTTCATTATATTCATTCATGATATATATTATTTATGAAAGGGAAAGACAATGTCTTTCCCTGTTGTAAACAAATTAATTTTCAAAAATCTTGTCGCCGAGTTCATAGTTTTGCAAGAACTTCACGGATTTGGCTATCTCGGTGTACATTACTTTGTCAATTTTGACGAATTCTACTTCCTTGCGGTATTCTGCAACGAAGTTGTTTATGAACTCCGATGATTTGACCGGTTTTCTGAAATCGAGAGCCTGTGCTGCATTGAACAGTTCAATAGCGAGGATACGTTCGAGGTTGTTGGCTACACGCAATGCCTTTGTAGCAGCATTGGCACCCATGCTTACATGGTCTTCCTGACCTTGGGACGATTCTATGCTGTCCACGGAGGCGGGAGTACATAGCTGTTTGTTTTGGCTTACTATGGCAGCGGCAGCATATTGGGGTATCATGAAGCCGGAGTTGAGTCCGGGTTCAGCCACAAGGAATGACGGCAATCCGCGTTTGCCTGCTATGAGCTGATATGTCCTTCTCTCGCTGATGTTACCGAGTTCTGCCATGGCAATGGCAAGGAAGTCAAGACTGAGAGCAAGAGGCTGACCATGGAAGTTGCCTGCCGAGATGACGAGGTCTTCTTCCGGGAATATGGTAGGATTGTCAGTCACTGCATTGATCTCTTCGCCCAAGATGGTGCTTACATAATTGATGGCGTCTTTAGATGCGCCGTGAACCTGAGGGATACAGCGGAAAGAGTAGGGATCCTGTACGTGGTTCTTCTCTCGTGCTATCATCTCGCTGCCTTTCAAGAAGTTACGGTAACGCTCGGCTGTCACTATCTGACCTCTGTGATGTCTTATCTGATGGATTTGATCATAGAACGGTTCTATGCGACCGTCGAAAGCGTCAAGTGACACGGCTCCTATCATGTCGGCAAGATACGACAGACGCAATGCTTTCAACAGTACGTAAGTGCCGTATGAACTCATGAATTGAGTGCCGTTGAGCAGTGCGAGACCTTCTTTGGATTGTAGTGTGATAGGTTCCCAACCGAAGATCTTCATGATGTCGGCTGCAGGTCTTATCTCTCCTTTATAATGAACCTCTCCCAAGCCTAAAAGTGGCAGCATGAGGTTGGCAAGCGGTGCCAAGTCTCCTGATGCTCCAAGCGAGCCTTCGTCATAAACGACAGGCAAGACATCATTGTTGAAAAAGTCTATCAGTCGTTGTACAGTGATGACTTGCACTCCTGAGTTGCCGTATGAAAGACTTTGTACTTTCAACAGCAGCATGATGCGTATGATGTCTTTGGGTACGAGGTCGCCTGTACCGCAGGCATGCGACATTACGAGATTCTTTTGCAGTTTGCTTAAATCTTCCTTGGAAATGTTATGATCGCACAAAGAACCGAATCCTGTCGTCACACCATAGATGGGCGTTGACTGATTCTCCATCTTCTTGTCGAGGTAGTCACGGCAATGCTGAATGCGACGCACTGCATCATCAGACAAAGCTAACTTGTAATTCTCTTTAATTATACGATTTACCATTTCAAAGGTAAGAGTCTCTGCTGAAATATAATGTGTATTCATATCTGTTTTTTTATAATTTCTGTTAAGTCTTCTGATTTGATGCGTTCCTGACGACCTTCGTTCATACATTTTACAGTGAAGCAATGGTCATTCATTTCCTGTTCGCCTGCCATTATCACTATAGGAATGTTGCGTTGGTTTGCATATTTCATCTGTTTCTGTATCTTGGCGGCATCTGGATATATCTCAGCGTTGACACCTTCGCGGCGCAGTTGCTGAAGATATGGCAGACAGTACAATTCTTCGTTTTTGCCGAAGTTGAGAAATATCACTTCAGTGTTCTCAATATTTCTCTCAGGGAAAAGGTTCAACTCGTTAAGCACATCATAAATGCGGTCAGCGCCGAAACTGATACCTACGCCTGACACGTCCGGCAAACCGAAGATGCCTGTGAGGTTGTCGTAGCGTCCTCCACCCGAGATGCTTCCCATGCTGACATCTTTAGCCTTGACTTCAAAAATGGCTCCTGTATAATAGTTCAATCCTCTTGCCAAGGTAAGGTCTAATTCGTAATCTGTATGTAACTTCATGACATCCAAATAGTTGAATAGTGTCTCGATTTCTTCTATGCCTTTTTCTCCTGTTGGGATGCCTTGCATGAAAGGTTTCAACATGTCTATTTTCTGTCTTGAGTCACCTTGCATGAACAATACAGGTTCCAATCTATTGATGGCAGTTTCATCTAATCCACGTTGTGACAGTTCGTCTTTCACGGCGTCGATACCTATTTTGTCTAATTTGTCAATGGCAGTGGTGATATCTATCAACGCATCCGGTCGTCCAATATATTCTGCCAAGCCGGCTAATATCTTGCGATTATTGATTTTCAACAATACATTGATATTAAATGAATTGAAAACCTCGTCCACTATTTGTGCCAACTCTGCTTCGTTTAGTATGCTGTCACTGCCAATAATATCGACGTCACATTGGTAAAACTCACGATAACGTCCTTTTTGAGGGCGGTCGGCTCTCCAAACAGGCTGTATCTGATAACGTTTGAAGGGGAAAGTTATTTGGTCTCTGTATTGTACCACAAAACGCGCAAAAGGTACAGTTAGGTCGTATCTTAATCCTTTTTCACATATTTTATTGCTTATTTTCTCTGAAAGCAAAGGTTCACCGTTTTGTTCTACTCCCGACATGAAATCTCCGGAGTTCAAAATGCGAAACAGCAATTTGTCACCTTCTTCTCCGTATTTGCCCATAAGTGTTGACAGATTCTCCATGGAAGGAGTCTCAATAGGCTGAAAACCAAAACGCTTGAAGACGGTTTTTATAGTGTCGAAGATATAGTTGCGACGCATCATGACTTCCGGAAGAAAATCACGCGTGCCTTTGGGTATTGACGGTTTTTGTGCCATTGATGCTATTTTTTATTCTGCAAAGGTAGTAATAATATCATTTGTTATGAAATTTATTCTTCAAGTTTTTAAAACATTATCTTAATTTTTAAAATATATATTAACAATAATTTGACATGACATTTTTACAGATATGACATTTTGTTATAATATAATGGTATGGTACGGTTTTTGTAAGTTGATTTTTGAAAAGGTAAGATATATCAGAGACTTTTAATGAAAAAACTATAGAAAGGTTCTGTTTTTTGGGTCTAAAGTATATCTTCCTTATGGCAAATGATAATGAGTTTTTATATAAAGTATTGTTAATATATTGATTATGCGACAAGGAATGAGATTGGTAAGGAATATTAATAACAAAGTCATTGCGGGAGTATGTTCCGGCTTGGCTGATTATTTTGGAATAGATGTTGCTTTGATGCGAGCAATTTTTTTAGCTGCATTTTTTTGTGGCAGTTTTGGTTTCTGGCTGTATATAATATTGTGGATAGTGTTGCCTAAGGCGTATATAATATATTAAATATCAAAGATATGGAACAAGGTAAAAGATTGCAGAGAAATTATTACAACAAAGTCATTGCGGGAGTATGTTCCGGTTTGGCTGATTATTTCGGAATAGATGTTGCTCTGATGCGAGTGTTGTTTGTAGTGGCGTTTCTATGTGGCAGTTTCGGTTTTTGGCTTTATATCATATTATGGATAGTGCTGCCTGCAAAACGAATTGATTATTATGGCAGTGGAAATGAAAACAATATGACCGGTACATCTGAAGAGAATGACTCCTTTGATGAAAATCGTAGCAACACCCTTTTGGTGTCTTTCAGTATTCTGTTGATAGTCATAGGTATAGTGCTGCTGTTGAACAATTTTGTACATATAACATGGCTATGGAAACTTTGGCCTGCCGCTCTTATCATAATAGGTGTTATTTTAATAATTAATTCTCAAAATAAACGTGGTGAACAATAATAACATTAAAAAAGGTTTTAATTCCGGTGTGTTGCTTATTGCAATAGGTGTCGTGGGTTTGTTTTTTACCCTGTCGGACATACCGGTGGTATTTTCACTGATGTGGAAGTTTTGGCCTGTCTTGCTCTTGATAATTGGAGTCCTCTTCCTTCCTGTCAAGTCATTGATTAAGATAATATTCCTGTCAGTTACCATAATAGTTGCATGTATCATTTATGCTGTTGAGGTGAAGGATTATACACATAGTTATAGTTATGATAATTATAACGACAATTCTTATGATAATATCGGAGATGATGTAAATACGCAGTTGTTTTCCGAACCATACAGTCATGATGTCGATTATGCCGAAGTGAATGTAGAGTACGGAGCCGGAAAAATGTTTATGAAGAAACCTTGTGAAGATTTGATAGAGTCATGTAATGGAAGTAATGTGTTGCGTCAGACTTTTGAAGTGCGTTATGATGACGATAAGGTGAAGGTTGACATTGAAATGGAGCCTGGATTGAAAATAAATTACAATAACAAAAAATATTCTTTGACATACAACGATGATGCGAAAGATAACAGCTATTCGCTGGCGCTCAACGAGAATCCTGTGTGGGATCTGGAATTTGATGTGGGAATGGTGGATATGGATTTCGACTTTTCCGATTATAAAGTGTCCAAAATAGATATTAATGGCGGATTATCTAAGATAGACATTAAATTAGGTGATAAATGGGATCACACGTATGTGGAAATAGATGCCGATGCCTCTGATATTGTATTAAGAATACCTAAGGATTCCGGCTGTTCCATAGATATGGATTCTGCTTTTACGAACAAGAATCTGGAAGGATTCAACAAGGTGGAACGAAATATGTATCAAAGCGGTAATTATGCATATTCTGATAATAAGGTTTTTATAGACATTGAATCAGGATTGTCGAATATAACAGTATTGCGTTATTGATTGACATTATGTCAGTCTGTAGTATGTTTTGTAAAATGACTGTCACATTGCGTCGTGACATTTTCTGAGTTAAAGTATTGATGTTTGTTTTATTAGTTGTTATTTTATCTTATTTTAATGTGAAATAATGCTGTGATAAATGTTATATGTCATGCATAACACATGTTGGCATGAGTTTTGACATATTTTTCTAAGGAGGTGTTTATTTATGGAATATAAAGATTATTATAAAGTTTTGGGTGTCGAACGAGGTGCGACGCAAGATGCTATAAAAAAAGCATATCGAAAATTGGCTGTTAAATATCATCCCGACAAAAATCCTGGAAACAAGGAGGCAGAAGAGAAGTTTAAAGAGATATCGGAGGCTTATCAGGTGCTGGGAAATGCAGATTCAAGAAAGAAATATGATGAACTCGGCGCCAATTGGAAACAATATGAGAATGCCGGTTTTGGTAATGGAGGTTATAAAGGCAGCGAAGGTTTCGAGGGCTTTTCGGGAAGCGGATTTTCAGACTTTTTCAATATGTTTTTCGGCGGCAATGGAATGAATTTCGACATAGGGGATATTTTTACTAATGGTAGAAGAACACGTGCTGTCAAAGGTCAAGATGTCAAGGCTTCTTTGACGATGACATTGTTGGAGGCATATAATGGTACACAACGTATGCTTGATATAGGCGGTAATACTATCAAGATAAGCATTAAACCAGGTGTGCGAGACGGACAAATGTTGCGTGTAAAAGGTAAAGGCGGCAAAGGTATCAACGGAGGAGAGAACGGAGATTTGCTTATCAAGATAGTGATTTTACAAGACCCTGTTTATCAACGTGATGGTGATGACCTTATTCGCAATGTCAACATTGACGTATATACAGCCATACTTGGAGGCAAGATAGAGATCGAGACAATGAAAGGTGTTGTTAGCGTGCCTGTGAAACCGTTGACACAGAATAACAGAGTGTTGAGACTAAAGGGTATGGGAATGCCTCATTATAACAAAGAAGGCAGTGGGGCACTCTTGCTTAAAACACAATTGACGCTGCCTAATCATTTTTCTGACAGGGAAATAGAACTTATCAGACAGGCGAAAGAATCAAAATAATGGTAATTTCCATTGTTTTTGTTGTTATATCATTATCATTTTCAGAAAAGATGTCAATATTTTTAACATGATATTGACATCTTTTTTTGTTCTTTGACAATTTTTGTTTCATGATGATGTTAATAATTATGAATTGATATTTTTTAAGGTAAATGCAGTTTTTGTTTTAGAATATTTTTGTAAATTTGCTTTCTAAAATTTATTCAGTCAGTATAACCGTATTTGGATATGTATAATATGTTTTTTTGCAAGAAGATTGTTGTTTTTGTTTTGATATTATTTGTCAATATTTTAGCTTTCGGTCAATCAGATAATTCACTTAAAGGGTTCGTTTATGAGAAAAGTACCGGTGAGCCTGTCATGTTTTGCAATGTATATCTTAAAGGTACTACTTATGGATGTTCGACAGATATAAACGGGTATTTCAGTATCACTAAAATACCGGACGGGAAATATGATGTTATCGTGACGTTTTTGGGTTATGATACTATAAAAGACCCTGTTGAGTTGAGAAATAATGTCGTTATCAACAAAAAGTACATGCTTACTGAGTCGAGTGTTCAGTTGGAAGCTGTCAGTGTGACAGCTGAAAAGATAGAGGCGCGTACTGAGACAAAGACTTCCGTAGTCAATATTACTCCCAAGACAATTACAAAGATACCTACTGTTGGTGGACAAGCAGACCTTGCGCAATATTTGCAGGTGTTGCCCGGTGTGGTGTTTACCGGAGACCAGGGAGGACAGTTGTATATCAGAGGCGGTTCTCCTATACAAAATAAGGTGTTGCTCGACGGTATGATAGTTTACAATCCGTTCCATTCCATCGGGTTGTTTTCTGTTTTCGATACCGATATCATCAGAAATGCTGAAATATATACAGGAGGCTTCGGTTCGGAATATGGAGGAAGAGTGTCATCAGTTATGGATATCACTACTCGTGACGGCAATAAAAAACGTATATCCGGGAAAATAGGTGCTACTACTTTCGGGTCAAAAGTTATGGTTGAAGGTCCTCTTAAAAAAGCTAAAGACCTTGATGATACAAGTATATCATTCATACTTTCTGCTAAAAATTCATATCTTGAACAGACAAGTAAATCCATTTATAAGGGTATCTTGGACGGTGAAGTGTTACCTTATAATTATCAAGACGTTTATGGCAAGGTTTCTTTAAATACTTCCAATGGAAGTAAAATAAACTTGTTCGGTTTCAACTTCAAAGATAATGTTAATAATTATAAGTCCATATCCGATTTCGGATGGACTTCATACGGTGGAGGTACCAATTTTGTTATTATACCTGGCAAGTCTCCGGTACTTGTAGAAGGTAATATAGCATATTCCAATTATGATGCGGTAATGAGAGAGACCAATAACCCTGACAGGTCGAGTTCCATAGATGGTTTCAATGCAGGATTTAACTTTACCTATTTTCTTGGAAGACATACACTTAAGTATGGTATAGAAATGCTTGGTTTTAAAACCGTTTTCGATTATACCAAGACCAACGGAATACATCTCAATTACACTGACAACACTACTGAACTTGGTATTTATGCCAAATTCAGGATGCAATTTGACAAACTCATCCTCGAACCGGGTATGCGTGTTCATTGGTATGCTTCTCTTGCAGAGATATCGCCTGAACCTCGTCTGTCATTGAAATATAATGTCAATGACTGGTTCCGTATCAAAGCTGCCGGTGGTTTCTATTCCCAGAATCTTATTGCTGCCAATAGTGATCGTGACGTAGTGAACCTTTTCTATGGTTTCTTGTCAGGACAAGATAATATTCCTTCTACTTTTGACGGTAAAGAGGTAAAATCGAAACTGCAAAAAGCTATTCACTATATTTTGGGAACAGAGTTTGACGTTATGCAAAATATTTCTCTCAACATAGAGGGATATTATAAAGATTTCCGACAGTTGACGAATATGAATAGAAATCAATTGTATGCAGAGAATGATGCTCCTGCCGGTACGGAAGAGATATTGAAAAAAGATTTTATGATAGAGGACGGAGCTGCATACGGTGTGGATTTTTCTTTGAAATATGAAGACTTCAGATGGTACATTTGGACTGCCTACTCTTTGGCCTATGTAAATAAAAATTATGAGGATAAAGGTCATGAGATGATAAACTACCGTACTCACTATGACAGACGTCATAATGTAAATGTTATAGTGACATATTCCGCAGGACCGAGAAGACAATGGGAGTTCAGTGGTCGCTGGAATTTCGGTACGGGATTCCCGTTTACACAGCTTGGCGGTTTCTATGAACATTATCAGTTTGAAAATATGAATGACAATTTCTTGTTATCAAGCGGAGACCTCGGGTTAATTTACAGTGATCTTAACGGAGGACAGTTACCTACTTACCATCGTCTTGATATAGATGTGAAACGTAAGTTCTATTTTACCGAGAATATCTTGCTCGAAGCTGATTTTAGTATTACTAATGTTTATAACAGAAATAATATATTCTATATTGATTTACTTACCGGCGAAGAGATTTATCAGTTACCTCTGATGCCGAGCTTTGGTTTAACATTATCTTTCTGATATGAATCAACCTTTGGTGAAAAGAATACCTCACGAGATGACAATACATGGACATACTCGTGTTGATGATTATTATTGGCTTAATCAGCGTGATAATCAAGATGTTATTGATTATCTTAAGGCGGAAAATGCTTACGCCGATGCTATGATGCAACATATTGGACCTCTGCGTAAGTCATTGTACGATGAGATTGTAGGCAGAATAAAACAAGAAGATATGTCGGTGCCGGTTATGAAAAACGGCTATTATTATTATGTGCGTTATGAGGAAGGTAAGGAATATCCTCTGTATTGCAGGCGCAAAGACAATATGGATAATGAAGAAGAGGTGCTTATCGATGGTAATGCTATGTCTGAAGGACATGCTTTCTTCGATATAGGAAGTTACGTCATCAGTCCGGACAATAAGTTGATAGCATACAGCATAGATACTGTCAGTAGAAGACAGTATCACATATTTATCAAAGAGATAGCTACCGGAAAAATATTTGAAGAAGATATTGCGGATACTTCCGGCAATATGGTATGGGCAAATGACAACAGAACCTTGTTTTACAGCGTTAAGGACGAGTCATTGCGTTCATGTCGAGTGATGCGTCATCTTCTTGATACCGACACATCGCATGATGTGGAGGTGTATTATGAGGATGATGCCACATATTATACTTTTGTGTCTAAAACCAAGTCGGGTAAATATATAATTATCAACAGTGAGAGTACCATGTCTTCGGAAAGTCGTTTTATCGATGCCGACACTCCTGATGTTGAATTCAAACTGTTTCAGAAAAGGCAACCTGATATGTTGTATGGTATAGGACACTATGGAGATAAGTTTTATATTCATACCAATGCTGACGGTGCTAGTAATTTCAAGATGATGAAGACTTCAATAGATGCTACAGAGATGTGTAACTGGGAAGAAGTGATACCTCATCGTGATGATGTGTTGTTGGAAAATTTCAGTCTCTTTTCTGATTATGTTGTCCTTGAAGAACGTTATAAAGGCTTGCTGCAACTGCGCATAGTGTCGTGGGACGGCAAGGAAGATTATTATTTGGATTTCGGAGAGCCGGCATATACTGCAGAGACGGCTTCAAATCCGGAGTTCGACACTCATTTGCTGCGTTATGTATATACTTCGATGAAGACACCGGATACCGTATTCCAATATGATATGAAGAATAAGACAAAAGAGATATTGAAACAGAAGACAGTGATGGGTGGATATGATGCCTCTCAATATGTGACGGAGCGCTTTTTTGTTCCTTCTCATGACGGTGTCGAGGTCCCGGTTTCCATGGTTTATAAGAGAGACTTGAGAAAAAATGAGGGTAATCCGTTAGTATTATATGGTTATGGTTCTTATGGAAACAGTCTTGATGCTTATTTTTCTGTGGCACGATTAAGCATGTTGGATCGTGGTTTCATTTGGGCTATCGCTCATGTAAGAGGCGGGGAAGAGATGGGACGAAAATGGTATGAAGATGGTAAATTGCTTAAAAAGAAGAATACTTTTCTTGATTTTATCTCTTGTGGGAAATATCTCGTAGAGCATGGTTATACCTCGTATGACAAGATGTTTGCCATGGGTGGCAGTGCTGGAGGTCTGCTCGTGGGTGCTGTTGCCAATATGGCACCTCAGATGTGGCGCGGCATTATTGCACAGGTTCCTTTTGTCGATGTTCTTACTACAATGTTGGATGAGTCTATTCCTCTTACTACCGGAGAATATAATGAATGGGGAAACCCCAATGAAAAGGTTTATTACGATTATATGCTTTCATATTCACCATACGACAATGTGGAATATAAGGACTATCCAGCCATGTTGGTAACTACCGGATTACATGACAGTCAGGTACAGTATTGGGAACCAGCCAAGTGGGTCGCTAAGTTGAGGACACATAAGACAGACAAAAATGATTTGTTTCTTATAACAGAGATGGAATATGGTCATGGAGGCGCTTCGGGTCGTTTTGAGGCTTATAAGGAAGTGGCAATGGAATATGCTTTTATGTTAGACCAATTAGGTATTGATAGATAAAATATCATTTTTAATTTAGGGGCATATCAAACAAATCTGATATACCCCTACATTTAAACTTGCTTTATTTGTTATCAGTGATGGGAGATAGAAGATAATAACCCCATGGTTCCATTGATAATCTTTTGTTTATGGTGATGATTTTGTCTGTAAACAGGTTTTTATAATTGCCTTTCAGGTTGATGTCAAGTTCTAATGTTTTATCGCTTAAATTGGCTATCGTTATCACGCAGTTCTCACCTTTTGTACGCTCAAATGCCAATACCTTGTTAGGATGATTGGTGATGAATGTCTTAACTTTTCCGCCATTGTTGCCATTGGCGAGGGCGGGATTGGAATGCTTTATTGCATTGAGTTTACGGTAAAACGTACTGTATTTTGGATTGTCAATCCATTGTATGCTGTCTTTTTCAAAGAATTTCAGACGTCTTGCGAGACCTATTTCTTGTCCGTTATACATCATTGGTATTCCGGGTAAACTGTAGGTAAGCACAGCGAATGCTTCTACTCCGTCTCCAAGTCGTTCTATTTCAGAGCCGTTCCAGGCATTTTCATCATGATTGGAAGTGAATAACATTTTGTATGCTCTCTTTTCGAAGTTGTGCATGTTGGTACCTATGTAATTGGCAAGGTCTTTGGCATCTCTCTTGCCTTTTGCAATGTCATTCATCAGATGATGCATCACCCAACCGTAGTTGGCATCGAAGGCTTTGTATGTAAGAGTGCTGTCTTGTTCGTCTTCTGCCAACATGAAAAGCGGCTTGACGCTGTCAAGAGCAGCAGTGGCTTCTTCCCAAAAAGAAGTGGGCACCATACCTGCCATGTCGCATCTGAAACCGTCGATATCAAAATTAGTAACCCAATATTTCATGTCATTGATCATGCGTTGTCTGAGTTCGGCATTGTCGTAGTTAAGTTCTACGACGTCTGTCCAGTCTTCCGGTATTACGAGGTCTCCGTATATGTCATATTCATACCAGTCGGGATATTGGCTGAGATAAATATTGTCCGGTGAAGTATGGTTGGCAACCCAGTCCAGGATGACTTTCATGCCTAAGTTGTGTGCCTTGTCGATGAAGTTTTTTAGATCCTTGGCATTGCCGAGTTCAGGGTTGATTTCAGTATAGTTTTTTACAGCGTAAGGACTTCCGAGACTGCCTTTGCGGTTGACTTCTCCAATGGGATAAATAGGCATGAGCCATATTATGTCAATACCTAAATTCTTTAATCGTGGAAGATGTTCCGCTGCTGCGTTGAAAGTGCCTTTCTTTGTGAACTGACGTACATTCATCTCGTAAAGTACCGCGTTCTCTGTCCATGATGGTGGAGCGTCTATGATGGTGGCACTGCTGTTTGTTTCTGTTCCCGTATTGCAACTTGAAATGGCGAGAAGAATTGAAATTAAGATAATAGGTGATTTTTTCATGATATTATTATTGTAATTCAAGTATTAATGCGTTGTGAGGTTTTATTGTGACAGGATTTTTAATATCATATCTTTTATTTGTTATTATGTCTTTACCTGTATGATAATGACGTAATATCTCGTTATAACGTTCTGTGTCTATAGTCATCTCATCATCGTTATTGTTGAGGATCACCATGACGGCGTCGTTGTCGTTATATCTGAAGTAGGTATATATTCCGTCATGAGGTATGAAATGCAGCAGTTTTCCGTTTTGCAAAACATCAGAATTTTTGCGATAGTTAAGCAATGTTTTCATATAGTTGCGAGCCTCGTATGCCATGACGCTGTCAACATCATCTGTTATTGTGTTGAAATCTTGTCTCATTTTGCCATGACCATTCCATTCGAAGCCGGTGTTCAACAATTCTGTACCCATCCAAATCTGTGGTATTCCTCTTGTCGTCAAAAGAAAGGCAGTTGCCATTTTCCATTTGTCGAAGTCTTTGTTTATAAGTGAAAATATCCTGCTTAAGTCATGGTTGTCCATAAAAATCAAGATGTTATTAGGATTTGGATATGCGAAATCCTGGCTGAGTGATTCATAAAGTGCAGCCATGCCGCTGTCCCAGCCTTCATCAGTGGTGAAGGCCTTGACAATAGCACTTTGTAAAGGGAAATCCATAACAAAGTCGAGATTACTGTCATTGCCATAGAAGTCGTTATCCTGCCAGAAGGCTACTTGTGTCTTGTTGTTGAGCCATGCCTCACCTACTATGCTGAGATTGGGATATTCTTCTTTCATACGCAGCATCCACTGTTTCATGAATGCTTCGTCAGAATACGGGTAGGTATCCATACGTATGCCATCGAGGTCGGCATATTCTACCCACCATATTGCATTTTGAATCAAATAATTGGCAACTAAAGGATTCTCCTGGTTAAGGTCAGGCATGCTTGTGTCGAACCATCCTTTTGTCATAATATCCTTGTCGTATTGGGAACTGTATGGGTCACTGATGACAGAACCACGGTAATTGGAGCGTGTAAAGTTGTCCCATCTGTTGATCCAACTGCTGTCCGGCAGTTCCTCATACCATCGGTGTCCTTTACCAAAATGATTGAAAACCATATCTTTGATGACTTTAATGCCTTTCCGGTGGGCTTGGTTTACCATTTCTTTATATAATGTATTGTCACCAAAACGCGGGTCAATATTGTAAAAATCGGTGATGGCATAGCCGTGATAAGAATAAGCATCGTTGTTATTCTCGAGAACGGGATTTAGCCATAAAGCTGTGTATCCCATGTCGTTGAAATAATTCATGCTGTCTATGATACCTTGTATGTCGCCTCCATGACGACCGTCAGGGTCAAGGAGATTTGTTTTCTCTTTCATTCTTATGATATTGTCATTTTTTTTATTCCCATTGACAAAACGGTCCGGCATGAGAAGGTATATCACGTCAGAAGTGTCGAACCCTTGTCGTTCTGAAGACATCGGTTTGCGTTCTTGAAGAATATATGGCACTTTGTATGTTTTGCCTTTTTTTGTGAAGATGAAATCGAGAGTGTCGGCTTGCGCACTTTCATCTATGACAATATCTATAAAGAGATAGTTCGGATTGCTTGTCTTGATAATATCTTTTATTGTTACAGAGTTGCTGTTACATTTCACCTCATAGCTGCTTATGTCTTTACCATAAATCATGAGCTGCAATTCCGGATTTTTCATTCCTACCCACCAGGAAGGAGGTTCTATGATAATGTCTATGTTTTTGCAGTTTGTTTTATTGAGACATATTATCGTCAGTAATATTAATAGGTATATACGCATCATTGGTTTTTTGAAAACAGAGGTAAATCATGGAAATATATTGCAGCTTCGCGAAGTACGTTATCATAACTGTCGGAACTGTGAATAACATTATGAATGGAATCTGTGCTGTATCTTTTACGATATTTATCTTTGATGTCATTGACAGCTTCTATTGCAGTATCTCTGTCACTGAAGGGCGACAATACTGCCATGCCTATGCTGTCGTCGCTACTCATATAATGTATAAGTTCATCAAAAAAATCCTTATTTTTGTGCATCACATACAATTCCTTAGCTTCATCCAAGGTGAGTCTTTTGCGCTCTGCTTCAATTATTGTGAAGTCGCGCATGCGAAGTTCTTTTGCAATTTCATCATAATGTTCGAGAAAATGAGGTTTGATGATGATAAATCCATCATAATAAATCTGTCTATAGTCCCGGCTTTTATCTTTGGTTGTTAATAATGTGTCGTTCATGTTTTTTCTTAATAAACATTTCAAACACTTAAATGTTTGATGTTTTTTCTTTTTGAAGGAGTTTTATTTGTAAAATTTGAATAATAATAAGGTTAAAAGTGTGAAATAATCGATTTTTTTTGGTACTTTTACATTTTAAATTTGTTACACAATAAAAAACATGAATATTTATCAGCTTTTTCCTCGTGTTTTCGGAAACAAGAATGATAATACTGTCTTTGACGGGGACAAAGATAAGAACGGATGCGGCACTTTTGCCGATATTGACGATACAGCCATTGAGGCTCTTAAGTCATTGGGAATAACGCATATATGGCTTACCGGCGTATTGCGTCATGCTTCGCTGACAGCATATCCTGAGCTTGGTATTAATGCCACACATCGGCAAATAACCAAGGGTAAAGCAGGATCTCCATACGCCATAGTGGACTATTATGACATAGACCCGGACCTCGCCATTGACCCTGATAAGAGAATGAAAGAGTTTGAGGAATTAGTGCGACGTATTCATGATCATGGTCTTAAAGTGATTATCGATTTTGTTCCAAATCATCTTGCGCGTGAATATAAGTCTATTTGTCGCCCGGCGTATGTAGAGGATTTTGGTGCTCATGACAATGTCATGGTGTCCTTTTCTACTAATAACAACTTCTATTATTGCCCTCAGCAGAAGTTTGTTTTGCCGTATGGTGTTGCATCTGATGTTTCCGACTATCAGGAATATCCTGCCAAGGCTTCCGGTAATGATGTGTTTGTTCCAACTCCATCTGTCAACGACTGGTATGATACTGTGAAGTTGAATTATGGTATTGATTATAGTGAGGGCAGGACTTATTTTGAAGATATTCCGGATACGTGGCATAAAATGTTGCATGTGTTGCGTTTTTGGTGTGGCAAGGATATTGACGGCTTTCGTGTCGATATGGCAGAAATGGTGCCTGTCGAGTTTTGGGCCTGGGTGTTGGATAATATTCATAGAGAATATGATGTGGTGATGATAGCTGAGATTTACCGTCCCGACTTGTATCGTCGTTATTTGGATGCCGGTTTCGATTATCTTTATGATAAAGTCGGATTGTACAATACTTTGGAGAACATTTGTCGTCACAAACAAAGAGCGGATAGTATTACGGATACGTGGAAGGTGCTAAACGGTTTGGACGACAGGATGTTGCGTTTTATGGAGAATCATGATGAACAGCGAGTGGCTTCTGAACATTATTATGGTGATTCTTTCAAGGCTCTGCCTGCTGTGACAGTGTCGGCGTTGATGAATAGAGGTCCTTTTATGATATATGATGGACAGGAGAGCGGAGAGGATGCCCGCGGCTCAAACGGGTTTAGCGGAGATGATGGCAGAACGTCGATATTTGACTATGTCACAATGCCAAAACATCAGCGTTGGATGAATAATGGGGCTTTCGACGGAGGCGGATTTGACAAACAACAGAAAAAGTTGTATGAATTTTACAAACGATTGCTTAATTTGCGTCTTGACAGCGATGCCATACGTCGTGGAGAGTTTTACGACCTTATGTGGGCTAATCCATGGTATTCTGACTTCGACCCGCAATTTGTATATGCTTTTTTGCGTTATTATAATAATGACAGGCTTCTTGTCGTCGTTAATTTCAATGACAAGGAGTGTCGAGATGTGAAAGTGAAGATCCCTTCTGATGCCTTGTCATTGATGAAGGTAGATGTGAACAGCAGGTGGATATTGTATGATGTCTTTAATGATTGTAAAATTGATGTTGATATTCATACTGTTGATGATGAAGGAGTACCTTTATTACTTGAACCTTCTGATGTCAAGGTTATGTCGTTGAGAGAATTTTATAAAAAATGATGTTGTAGTTGTTAAAATAGCAAGGTATGTTGGATATAGTAAAACAAGATGCATGGTTGGAGCCTGTGGCGCAGGCTGTCCGGGAACGCTATGAACGTTATCAGCGTCGTTATGACGGATTGGTACAGCAGTATGGCAGTCTTGCAAACTTCGCTACTGCGCATAAGTTTTTCGGATTCAATTACGATAAAATGCGGCATGGATGGTGGTATAGAGAGTTTGCTCCTGCAGCATCTTATTTATCTTTGACAGGCGATTTTAACGGGTGGCAACGTTATGATCATCCTCTCGAAAATGTTGGCAATGGTATCTGGGAATTGTTTCTTCCTGATGCTCAGTATGCCGGACGTCTCGTTCACGGCAGTCTTTTGAAAGTCATAGTGCAGTCGAGTATTGGAGAAATGGAACGAATCCCCACATACATAAGAAGAGCAGTACAAGACCCTGTTACTCATGATTTTACAGGTCAGTTTTGGAATCCTCCACACCCTTATGTCTTTAAATATGATAGCCCTTCCAATAAAAAAGATCCTCTTTTTATTTATGAGGCCCATGTTGGCATGGCTCAGGAAAAAGAAGGCGTCGGAACTTATGATGAGTTCAGAATCAATGTGTTGCCTCGTATTAAAGAAGATGGATACAATGCTTTGCAATTGATGGCAATAGCGGAACATCCTTATTATGGCTCTTTCGGTTATCATGTATCCAATTTCTTTGCCCCGAGTTCTCGTTTCGGTACCCCGGAAGAACTTAAAATGTTGATTGATGAAGCTCATCATCTCGGTATCAAGGTTATTATGGATTTGGTACATTCTCATACGGTGAAGAATACAAGAGAGGGTATCAATCTGTTTGATGGTACGGATTATCAATATTTTAAGACGGGAAAAGAAGGCTATCACCCTCTATGGGACTCAAGACTGTTCGATTATGGCAAAGAAGATACTTTGCGTTTTCTGTTGTCAAATGTCCGTTATTGGTTGGAAGATTTCAACTTTGACGGTTTTCGGTTTGATGGTGTGACTTCCATGTTATATCTTGACCATGGTATGGGAGTCGTTTTCGATGACCCATGGAAATATTTTGGCAATAATGTGGATAAGGATGCCGTGGTATATTTGCAATTGGCAAATGTGTTGACTCATGGGCTGAAACATGATGCCGTGACTGTTGCGGAAGATGTCAGTGGCATGCCGGGATTATGTGCAGACGTGAAAAGCGGAGGCATCGATTTTGATTACAGACTCGGCATGGGGTTGCCTGATTTTTGGATTAAAGTGCTGAAAGACTATACTGATGAACAATGGAATATGGGAGAGTTTTTCCATGTGATGAACGACAGGCTGCCTAATACGAAGACAGTGGCGTACTGTGAGTCTCACGACCAAGCTCTTGTGGGTGATAAGACCTTGGCTTTCAGACTTATGGATAAGGAGATGTATGATTTTATGGATTTGAAATCACAAAACATCATCATAGACCGTGGTATGGCTCTTCATAAAATGATACGTTTTCTGACAATAACTGTTGGTGGTGAGGCATGGCTTAATTTTATGGGTAACGAGTTCGGTCATCCGGAATGGATAGATTTTCCTCGTCCGGAAAACAACCTCAGTTATCATTATGCACGCCGTCAGTGGTCTCTTGTCGATGCCGATTATCTCAGATATCATTTCCTTAACGACTTTGACAAGGCAATGCTCGCTTTTGTTAAACGGTATAAATTGATGTCTTCCCAAATGGCTTGGCTCTTAAATGCTGATGAGGACAATAAAACATTGGTATATGAACGCAACAGACTCGTTTTTGTGTTTAATTGGGGAGTGAAATCCATTCCGGATTATGAAATCAACGTGAAGGAAACAGGCGATTACCGTATGATTTTTACTACCGATGACGTTGAATTCGGTGGATTTGGCAATATTTCCCATGATGTGTTGTTCCCTACTGAAAGACGGGAGGACCACGTTATAATGAAGATTTATAATGTAAGCCGTACTGCTGCGGTGTATGAGAAGATTTAAAAAATGATGTTTTTATTTTGAAAAATATTACTTTGTTTTTTTGCACGCTTTTTGATAGTTACAATTATGGAAATAAATAAATAAAAAGGAGGATATTATGAAGACATTGAAAATAATGGTTTTGGCAATGACTCTTGTTTTTTCTGTAGGTCTAAAGGCACAGACCGATATTCAATATTATGAACCGGAATTGCTGATGGTGTCACAACCCACCATGCAATATTATTCTAATATGGATACAGACTTCCTGAGATTGTATTTTGATGTGCAGAATATTGGTTCTGATACATACAAAGGAGATTTTATGATATTGCTTGAACCGGATACGGAATATTATTATGCTGTAAAAAGAATAAAAGTCAAGGCCGGAAGCATCAAGAGAATAAAAATCGATATAGATTTGAGGAATGTGTATTATGATAATTATTATACCGTGATGCCGATATATGAATATATGGGTGAATGGTATCCGTTGACCATGTATGAGGATTTTGAACCTCTCGTGATATGTGTCAATAATCCGCCTTCAGTGACATATATCGTAAAATCTGCTCCTCCGGTGCCAACTTATTATCATATTGATGTGCGTCTTCACAGACCTCCTTACTATGGTTATTATAACACTTACGGATATGTGACAGCGGGATATGCACGTCCTTATGGTGTGATAATTCAAGGTGGTCCGCAATATCAGTCAAATGTCAGACCTCATAATAACACTTTAACGAGACCTTCATCTTCAAGTGGAGGTGTTCATGTAAACAATACTTTGCCATCATCGGCAGGTTCTCAAATTAGGAACAGACGCCCGGCAACATCAGTGAATAATGTGTCATCGGCAAGACCTTCAGTCAACAGTCGTTCTGAGAGGAAAACAACAACATCGTCAAGTCGTCCTACGACATCTTCAAATACTTCGAGTGCTACAACGACAAATCGCTCTACCACAACGACAACTACAATAAATTCCGGGACAAGAACAAATACGACAAATCGGGCGACAACGATAAACAGTGGTACGAATAATAACTCTACGCCAAGAGTTAACAATAATGCAAACAATTCAAGCTCTAACAATACAAGAAATAACAGATCTTCAAGTGTAAAAGTCAAAAAAAATACAACTAACACTTCTACTTCGTCATCATCGGGAAGAAGAAAATAATAGTATCCTTAATGGGTTTTGTTATTTGTCAATAAGGACGTATCATTATGATTATTTGATACGTCCTTGTCGGTTTGGTGAGTTTAAGTTGACGAAAATCAAAATTGGTTTATTAAACCTTGTTAGATGTCGTATGGTTATTTAAATGTTGTTGTGACAATTTGTATTTTATACTCATTCTAAATATGACAGTGTTTTTAAGATAAGATAATGATTTGGAAATTTTTTATTAAATGTAAAAATAGATATAAAAGCTGATGATATGTTTAGTTTTGATGATATATTGTTGTGGATGTTTAAAAAATATATATTTTTGCAGCATCAAAGGCGGAAATGATGAACTTTGAAAAATCTGTCTTATAAAAAATGACTGTTAATTAAAATTATTATTAATCAATTAAAATTCAACATTATGATGAAAAAATTATTTTTTACTATGGTTTTTGTAGCTGCAGCATTTTTCTGCAACGCCCAACTTTTTGTAGGTGGTAATATTGGATTGGGAACAACCGCAAATAAAGTTACTATGGGTTCTGAAACTAATGAAGGTCCCAAAAGTTTTACTTTCTATTTTAACCCAAGTGTCGGTTATATGTTTAATGATAATATAGGTGCCGGTATTGTATTGGGTTTTTCAACAACAACTGTTAAGGAGAAAGAATTGAATGAGGAATTAAAGGGAACATTGAATTCATTTAGTGTGTCTCCATATTTCCGTTATGTTTTCGCTAATTTTGGCGATATCGATTTGTATGCGGATGCTATGTTTACATATTCGTATGCTAAAACAAAAGGTACTGCTGCTAATACAACAGTCGATATTAACAAGACCAATATTTGGGGTATTTCTGTTGTACCGGGTATTTCATATTCTTTGACAGACAATATTTTGTTCTACAGTAATCTCAACCTCCTTCAATTAGGTTATCAATCTATAAAGGAAACAGAGTTTGGTGATGTTACTGATTTAGATGTTGAAACGATTGACAACAATTTCTATTTTGGAGTTAACAATAATTCACCTATTACATTGGGTATTATTTATGTGTTTTAATAATATTTGATTTTTTAAGTATAATGAGTGTGTCGTATTTTGTTTGGCACACTTTTTTTATAATATTAAAGGAAGTAGTTACTTATCAAAGAGTGTTTTTAGATATGTTTTTTGATGCATATAAAATAACAGTTGGATTATTTGTCCAACTGTTATTTTTTAAATTGTCAACTGTTGCAGCCGCCGTCACAACAACAGCCACAATCGTTGTTGTCTTCGGTATCGCAACAGCTGCCGTGGCAATGCCCACAGCCGCAATCTATGTCTGAAGCATCGCGAACCTCAAGAATCTTTCCTGTAAAATATAGTAGCACTCCCGCCAATTCATGGTTGAAATCGACAGTGACAGTAGAGTCGTGAATCTCTTTCACAATGCCGGGGAAAGGTTGAGAACCGTCGCCGGAACTGAACCAAACTTGTGCTCCTTCTTTGCATAATTCGGTATTCAATACTCCGTTGTTCATAAAAATCTCTTTGTTGACATCCATAAGTCTGGTCTCGTCAAATTCGCCATATCCTTCTTTGGGAGTAAGAGGGAAGCTGAATGTGTCGCCGGGCTCGAGATCCATGAGGTTTTCTTCAAATTTTGGAAGCAACATGCCCTTGCCCAAAATGGCATCAAAAGGCTTGTCTTCTTTGACTTCCTGTATAATCTCTCCGTTTTCATTCTCACGACGCAAGATATACGTCATGGTGACCAATGTGTTTTTTGCTATCTTCATTATTCAATATTTATGTTGTAATTTAAAACGATTCAAATGTCAGTATGTTCCGAATATCTTTCGCAAGAGCCATTCTGTCGTAAGCAAAATCAAGATGATAAAGAAAATACCTTTCAATTGTATTAAATCATCATAACGAGTCTCTTGTCTTGATATTGATGTAATCCTTTTGTCATGATTGAGGTCTTCGAATAAAGAATCCATGTCGTTGAGCAAATATGCTTTAGCACCGGTATGTTCAGCAATGAGTGACATTCTGTCGTGGTTGGCAGTAACGTCTTGAGCCTCGATGCTCGTTGCGACGACTTCAAAATTGCCTTGAGCTTTGTATTGTATGTTGCCCGAAGTGGCTTGTGCAATATAAGAATACGTGCCTTCCGGCAAGATGCCGGCATTTAGAATATATCTGTTTTCATCTTTAGAGAAAATAAAGTCGAAAGTTTCTTTAGTGTGTTTGTTGAACATACGTATCATCAGTTCCGGCTCGTTGGTGAGTTCTCCGGTTGGATTCAACATTTCTGCGGTAAAACGTATCTTTTCGTTGTTTTGATAACTTTCCTTGTGGAAAATGTCCAGTTCTTTGTCTTTGTCAATAATCAGATAACGCACTGTTTTACTGATTAATTCGTCAAATCCGGAATGATTGTCGTTTTTGAAATAATCATACAATCTCCATTGCCATATTCCTGTACCAAAAAGAAAAGCTGTCTTTCTTCCTTCAAGGTCGGTGGTAAATGTCAAAAGAGGAAATTGGGTTTGCATGTCACCAATATTTGCCAAAATAAGATCTTCTCGTCCCATGTTGAATGACATTTCAGTATGTTGTACAGCAAGGGGTGGAAATGTTGTTATCTGTTCTTTCAATTTACTTTCTGTATTGAAAAGAGCGAAATTGTTGTTGTAGCGTGCTTTGACTTCCAGAACAGACTGAACAGCTCCTTTTTTCAGACATACGGCATTTTGAATCTTGTTAAGTTCTTCATAATCAGTATTTTTACCTATTATTGTCAAGATAGGAAGTTTTTTATTGTCATCCAATATGTGTTTCAATGATTCGAAAGACACCATGGATGTATATGGTATCTGATGCAATATCAAGAGGTTATAATCCGACAGGTTTTTTATGTCGTTTACATCGAAGATAATTTGCATGTCGAAATTATCACCAAGTGTGCTTTTTATTGCTGCAATATCAGGATGAGGGGCTTGAGCAAGACACAGTATTTTGTATTTGCGATCCAAGACATCGACAAAGAAACGTCGTCTGTTGTTTTTTGTCTGTATTTCATTTTTCAGCCCGTCAACAAAAACCTCAATCTGCATACTCCCTTCATAATAAGCCTGCAACATGAAGTCTATGGTTTGGGAAAATCTGTCGGAATTGATCGTAATGTTCCTGCTGTCAACTATCTCATTGTTGACTTTGATGCCAACGTTCATTGTTTCGTTCCTGCAGTTTACGGCATTGACTGTAGCTCTGATTGGGAAAGACATTCCTGAAGAAACTGTTTTATTGTATCTCACGTCATTTACGAGAAAATCCGGGTGTCTCGTAGTATCACCGAGAGTCACGGCATAAATAGGGAATGGATAGTTTTCAGTACGCAATTCAGGTGCTATTCCTCTATTGTAAATGCCATCAGACAATAGTAATACGGCTCCGACATTTTTTTTCGAATAAAGACGTCGTATCCTTTCAAAAGCATAATCGATGTCAGTATAATTCTCTTCAAAATTGATGCTGTCACCTTCTGTTAAAGACTCACCTATGAGGTATATGTCAACGTTATAATCCTCTAATAGTCTGTCTTTCAAATTATTAAATAACTCAGGATATTCGTTTGCGAAAAATGAAGAGTCACTGCCGGAAACCAACGAAGCGCTGTTGTCTTGCAATACAACCAATATGGGGTCTTCTGTGATACTCGTCTTTTGTTTAATGATAGGATTGAAAAACAGTAGTACAAGCAATGCTGTCGCCAATGTCCTTAGTAAAAACAACAATACTGCAAGTTTTATACTGTATTGACGTTTTTTGTCGAACAGATAAAGCAACGAGGCATAAATGACACCTATTAATAAAGCGATAACTATCAACCACATATTATCGATGAGTTCTCTTGCTTCGGATAGTCAGAATATCGACTGAAATATATGAAGATTTCAAAAAATCCGATGATTTTATTTTGCTTGCAAAGATAATAATTTTCTTTCTTGTTTTGGAATGAATCAAAATAAAATGTTTATCTTTGTAAAAGATTTTTTAAGATTTTTTAACAAAAATCAATACAATGATAACAAAATCTGGTATTTTTTCGTTTAGAGAATTGAAAAGAAGTTTTTTATATTTTGAGTAAATTGATTATCAATATTATATGTAATTATCTTTGGTTTTATGAATAATGTTGAATTTGAACAAGAGGTTAACAGATGTGTGGATTATCTTAAGCAAGGCAAGGTGATTTTGTATCCCACCGATACTATTTGGGGATTAGGTTGCGATGCTACTAACAGTAAGGCTGTGGAACGGCTTTTTAGGATAAAAAACCGTCCTTTAGGTAAAGGGCTTATAATACTTGTTGACAGCATTGAAAGGATATCCGACTATGTGGTGAATATGCCTGCGGTTGCAAGAGACCTTATTGCTGCTGCTCATAATCCTTTAAGTATAATATATTCTGAATCAAAGGGATTAGCGAAAAATATTTCGGCAGACGGTACTGTTTGTGTCAGAGTGACATCAAATGAGTTGTGTAAAGAGGTTATAAAAAAATTTGGTCGTCCTATAACTTCCACATCGGCAAATATCAGTGGGGATCCTTCTCCAATGTATTATGGTGAAATTTCTGATAATGTCAAACAATTAGTTGATTATGAAGTGCTTTTGTTTCATGATGTACTTACAAAACCAAAGCCTTCCACTATAATAAGACTGTTTGAAGATAATACTTTTAAGGTTATAAGGTCATGATTTACTGAACAGATGTTTTTTTAGTTTGTTATTGAATAAATAATTGTATATGAGATATTTAAGATTTAGTGTTTTAGCTTGTCTGATTTTTTCGTTTTGTTGTGGTGCAGTAGCACAAAACAATATTTCTGTCAATGAAAAGGAGACTTTACAGAAACTTGGCACCACCTTATATATTATCGATAATTTCTATGTTGACAGTTCGGATTTGAGGAAAGTTACAGAAGATGCCATTGTGGGAATGTTGAAAGATTTAGACCCGCATTCAGCTTATATTTCCAAGGAGGATGTTGAGAAAGCCAATGAAAAACTTGTTGGCAGTTTTGAAGGTATTGGAGTCACTTTTCAGTTGTTGCGTGATACAATACTCGTGGTGTCTCCGGTATCAGGAGGACCTTCTGAGAAAGTCGGCATCATGGCTGGTGACAAAATTGTTAAAATAGATGGGGAGAGTTCTGTCGGCAAGAAAGTTGATAACGATTATGTTACCAAACGTTTGAGAGGTAAGAAGGGTTCTAAAGTACTTCTTACAGTCAAGAGAGGTAATGAGAAAGAACTTATTGATTTTGAGGTTATCAGAGATAAAATACCTTTGAATAGCATAGATGCGGCGTTTATGTTGGACAAAAATGTAGGATATATCAGACTTGACAGATTTGCCAAGTCATCGGCTGATGAGTTCAAGGCTTCTTTGGAAAAACTCAAGAAACAGAATATGAAATCTTTAGTGTTCGATTTGAGAGGAAATTCCGGCGGTTATCTCAACATTGCCGTCGATTTATGTAATGAGTTCATCGATAAGGATAAAGTAGTTGTATATACAGAAGGATTGCATTCTCCTAAAATGGTTGAGAAAACTAAAGGCAACGGCAATTTTGTAAATGGAGGTCTTGTGGTGCTTATAGACGAGGGATCTGCTTCGGCGAGTGAGATAGTGTCCGGAGCGGTGCAGGACTGGGACAGAGGCGTGCTTATCGGTCGCCGTTCCTTTGGTAAAGGCTTGGTACAGAGACCTTTCATGCTGCCTGATGGTTCTTTGATTCGTCTTACAACAGCTCGTTATCATACTCCTACCGGCAGATGTATCCAACGCTCGTATGATAATGGCACAGATGATTATTACAAAGAACTGACTAAACGATACAATCATGGAGAGTACTATCATGCCGACAGCATACAGTTCCCTGATTCTCTTAAATATGCAACGATGAAAAACGGTAGGACTGTTTATGGCGGAGGCGGTATCATGCCCGATATTTTCATACCTGTCGATACAACGTTTTCATCGAGGTTATATACTGATGTCCTTAGGAAGGGTGTCATGAATCGTTATGTTATGGATTATGTCTTGGAAAACCGAGACGCAGTCAAAGAAAAATATCCTGTGTTTAAATCCTACAACGACAGCTTTGAAATTACAGATTCCATGATAGATGATTTGCGGACATTGGCAGAAAAAGAAGGCGTGACATGGGATGAGGAACAGTACAAACGTTCGGAAAAGTTGTTGAAAATGCAGATTAAAGCATTGATAGCCAGAAATATATGGGATATCGAGAATTATTATCAAGTAACTATGCGTGAGGATGATGCCGTAAAAAAAGCTCTTGAAGTTCTTCACAATAAAAAAATGTATAATGACATTTTGAATGGTAAATAATGATAATTATCCGACTTTCAAATATCAGCCTCTTTGACAATAATGTTGAAGAGGCTTTGTTTATGTTGTCATGGGATTGAGAGATATGAAAAAGTTGTACGTTTAATATTATTGTGAATAAAAAGTTTTAAAAAAACTATAGATTCAAGATAGAAGTGCAACCATCCTCCTCCGTCCTTGGAGCGTAGCGGAAAGGGAGGAGGAGGATGGCAAGCAACTCAGAAGGGTCATTCAGCAA
>NZ_DBMCYK010000017.1:0-59608 GCF_056978975.1 Candidatus Limimorpha avicola | reverse complement strand
CTCATAATGGGGCGTATCAGAAGTCTTTGCAGACTTTTTACTCCTTTTTATCTTCCCTTCTTTTATCAAGCGCTCTTTCTCTGCCTTGATGCGTTCAAGCAAAACAGAAGCCGGTTCATCATTCGGGTCTTGCGGCACGAGTCTGCCATGAATGGCAAGGTCTAATATCTTTTGACGTAATTTATTGGTATCCATGGCGATCAGTCTTTATTCAGGAACAGGTTACAAAATTCGTTCAATTTCTCCTGCATACGCTCCTGCGGAATAAGGATGCGCTTGTATTCTGCAATCATCGTAGGGCTCATGCTCCGGCTCATGGCATATTCCACCACTACCCGGTCAGCTTCCGGACAGAGAATTATACCAATAGACGGATTCTCATTGGAACGTTTCACATCACGGTCGAGTGCTTCCAGATAAAATTCCAACTGGCCGAGGTCGCGAGGATGGAATTTGGTCTTTTTCAATTCTACAGCAACCAGTGCCTGCAATCCACGATGAAAGAACAACAAGTCAGCCTTGAATGTGGAAGCCCCGATATTGAGACGATATTCCTGATCCATGAATATGAAATCCTTGCCCAATTCAAGAATGAACTGCTTCATGTGCTCCAGCAATCCGTTTCTCAACCGGGATTCACTATGCTTTTTCGGCAAATCCAAGAAATCAACAAACAATGTGTCTTTGAACATAATGGGAGCATTAGGGTATGTCTCAAGCAATCCTTTTGACATATTGTCCTTGCTGCCCAATAAAGCCGAAAATGTCTGGTTCGAGATACAACGCTGTAGTTCCCGTTTTACCAGATGTTCTTTATTGGCATAGAGTATGTAGAACATCCGTTCTTCGTTATTTTTACAGCGGCATAGTATCTCTATATGGTTGGTCAATGTGGTCAACTCCAGTATCTTCGGCATCTGTCCTATTACCGTCTGGACAATTTGTGCAGTTTTTGGCTGCACAGTTATCGCATGGTCCGATGAAGGTTCAAAATTAGATGCCTCTATTTGTGCAGTCGTTGGCTGCACAAATTCCGAAGACAAGAAATTCTCCACTGTCGTTAAAAAAGACGTTGTAGAATACGCATCATAAAACATGACCATATTGTAAATACTTCTTCTGCTATATCCTTTAATATCAGGCCGCTGTGAGCGGATATATTCAGACAGTTGCGTCACGACCTTACTTCCCCATTCTTCGCTTTTCAGTTTGGCTGAAACATAACCTCCCACATGCCATGCCGTAAGCAACAACTCCTTATTGACCGCTTTAGAAGCACGGCTTTTATGCTGGAGAATGATGTCTATGACTTCCCCGAACTGCTGCTCAATTGAAACGGTTATCTTATTATCTCCCATAGATTCAATCTTCATTTATGTTTGCCAACAGTTTTTCAAGCTCTGCCACAGCAGCACTTATCGTCTGGCTTTTTTCTTTTATATCCGCCATCAGTTCCGCCAAGGTACGCTCATCCTCCTCTCCACCCTGTTTTATCCATGTAATGTCAAGGCTCGTTTTGTCTCGGGCAAAAATATCTTCTACCGGATATTTCCGCCATCGTCCCTGCGGATTGTTTTCCGCATCGTAGGTTTCTACTCTGTTATTGTAACAAGAGACGAAATCATCCAGATGATGGCGTTCGAGCTTGTTGGTGGCAAGAGTATGCTTGATACCTGTACGATAGTCGTAAAACCAGACCTCTTTTGTCGGTTGTCCTTTCATAAAGAACAGGACATTGGCTTTTACGCCTTGAGCGTAGAATATACCCGTAGGCAAGCGTAGAATGGTATGCAGATTAAAATCCGTCAGCAACTTCTTTCGTATCGTTTCACCCGCACCTCCTTCAAAAAGAACATTATCCGGCAATACTACGGCTGCACGTCCTCCGGTTTTAAGCATCAGCATTATATGCTGGAGGAAGTTCAACTGGTTATTCTTTGTCTCTACATAAAAATCCGGACGGTTAATGTCAACAGATCCTGCCGGACGTGTTCCGAACGGAGGATTTGCAAGTACTACATCTACAAGAGTAGCTGGTTCTTTTTCCAACGAATCTTCACACACAATAGGACTTCTGTCTGTACCTACGCCATGCAAATACAGATTCATAGAAGCAAGCGTTACCACCAATGGAGTATTGTCCACACCATGTAAGGCACTATTACGCAGGAAATCTCGTTTCTCCTTACTTGCCGATTGTCCTTTCATATAATCGTATGCAGTCAAAAGGAAACCACCTGTTCCACAAGCCGGGTCACAGACCGTTTCTCCAATTTGCGGAGCTATACAATCCACCATCGCCTTGATAAGCGGACGAGGCGTAAAATATTGTCCGGCACCGCTTTTCTTGTCCTGTCCGTTCTTTTCAAGAATGCTTTCGTAAATAGCTCCCTTCACATCACCATCCATGATAAGCCATTGCTCTTCATCAATCATGGAAATGACCTTTTTCAAATAGACAGGCTTGTCAATCTTATTTTGTGCCTTTGTATATATAGTGCCAATCAGATTCTCTTGTTCACTAAGTAGTTTAAGCGTATCTTCATACTGCCTAACCAGTTCCAAACCGTCAAGAGAAATCAAATCCACCCACTGATAGCCGTCTGGAATAGCGGATTCTTCTCCAAACATTTCCACATTCTCGGCATCCATCTTCAAAAACAGAAGATAGGTAAGCTGGGTTATATAATCGGTAAACCCAATTCCTTGCCCGGCAAGAGTAGTTGCCAGATTCCATACCTTCTTTGTAAGTGATTGCTCTGTTGTATTATTTGTTGCCATATTTTTATGCTGCTTTTCTTAAAACCACGAATGTATAAAGAGAACGGAGCGCATCGTCTGCTTTCTGCATATTACCGAACGCCCGTATCATTTGTGCCGCATGGGTCGCATCGTCTTCACGGATATCCTTCACTGTACAAGCACCATTGGAGGCTATGTAATCCACTATGCGACTTATCACTTCACGCTGCTTATCGGTTATTTCACGTTGGTTTTGTCCTAACCACAGATTGAAATACTGCTTGGAGGTAGCTACCACGCTATCCAACCGTTCGATTTGCCGGAAGGCATAACGCACAAGCTGGATAATATTTGTCAGTGCATCGCTTTCTTCTTTTGTAGTGGAACGTCGCACGCTGTTTGGATTAAGAATGGCATACGAGTTCCAAAGTTGTTTGGAAGTGAAATGGTTGTCTGCCATTTTGAGCTTATTCTCCAAATCTTTCAACATTGAATAGGTAATAGGTTCTCCTTCATTGTTGTAAATGATTCGCAATGCTTCAATTTCATCACTGTGTTCTCTACAAAACTTCTCGAAAGCCTCGGTTGTATTTTTGGCTTCTTCAATGGAAAAACCTTTCGAGATAAGCGTGTCTTCTCCCGGCATCAGCGTATTGACAAATCCGGCGGCGAGAATAAGCAAATATCGTCTTGCATCCGCATGATTGGCAAGAGGAGCAACCAATCCCTTTCGCTCGTTATTTGGCTCATCAACACTGATAAAAGGCGGAAGCATGCCGTTTTCAAGTGAACCATAAATCCGGGAAGCAAGGTCTTTCATGTCATCATGAGCCAGACGAGCAAACTCTGCCCGTTGAGAGTTGTCTGCCTTGTTATATATTCTGGAAAGCGTTGCGGCAAGACGTTGCAGGTACTCATCAGGAATATAACCATGACTGATACGCTCCAATAGTTCTTTAAGGGAGATAATCTTTGTTGTCGGTTCATCCGTAGCCGTCGGTATAGTCTTTTCGTGTTCAGTTACACCTACGGCATCTACCAAGTAGAAGCAGTCTTTGCTAAAAGCGTTCGGGGTCACATTACGCAGTTGTTCATCTCCGATGGTGCGAACACCGCGTCCTTTCATCTGTATATAGAGAGGCAACGATTCGACATCACGCATGAACATCACCACCTCCAACGGCTTTATGTCAGTCCCTGTCGCGACTAACGTGCAGGTCACTGCTATACGGAAATCCCTGTCATTTCGGAACTGGCGTATCAGCTCGTTGCTATCACCTGCAGAATATGTTATTTTCTGTATAAAACGGTTATCGGTACGCCCGAATACCTCTTTCGCTATCTGCACGATATTGGTAGCGTGAGTTTCGTTGAGTGCAAATATCAATGTCTTCGATAGCCAGTCAAAATTGGCTTCCCTTTGAGGGTCATTGAACAGTTCGGTATAGACAGCATCCCGATAAGTGGATAGGACAAGCTTGATTTGTGCCGGGTTGATGACACTTCGGTTTAACTCCTTGTTAGTATAGGTCTTGGCTTCTTTGTTTAAGATGGTTTTAATATCTCCTGTATAGCGTGTTTCCTCTTTTACCTTTTCCCCTTCCAATATAGCACCGCCATTTTCCGTCACCTGTGTTTTGATTCTATACACACGGCAATCCACATTAACACCATCAACTATGCTTTTTTCCAAGGTATAGTTGACTATGCGGTTGTTATTGAAGAATGCCATGGTTTCAGGAACAGGCGTGGCTGTCAAGCCTATGAGTCTTGCTATATCGAAATACTCCAGAACTTTCCGCCAGTTGCCATATATTGAACGGTGACATTCATCTATGATGATCAGATCAAAATAATCATGCGGTAGGTTCGGATTAGGCGGCAAAATGATTTCTTCGGTTGGTTCATTGCCATCATCTTCATCGTTATCTTCGATAGTATCCCCTTTCAAGAATGAAAAAAGTCGCTGAATAGTCGAAATAATCACATTACTGTCTGACGGAATGGATGAGGAACGAAGCCTGTTCACCGTAAATATGGTATTGAAGGCATCTCCGTTTTCTGTCAACCGAAAAGTTCCGAATTCACCCTCTGCCTGTTTGCCCAGATTATTCCTGTCCACCAGAAACAGTATTCTTCGCATGGGAGTGTAGGATAGCAGACGGTATGCGGCAAGGCAAGCCGTATATGTCTTGCCTGCACCGGTCGCCAAAACCATCAGAGCCCGGTTCTGTCCTGCACGAAAACTTTTTTCCAGCTCGGTTACAGCCTCGTACTGGCAATCACGCAATCCTTTTTTCTGCAAAGTTGGAAGTCCTGCGAAATAATCACTTATTCCCAACTGTTTGACTAATTCATAGGGAGTCGGAATAGCTATGATCTGTTTAAAGCCCTGCTCTTGTTCACGAAAATCACAGAAATACAGTTCCTTGCCATTTGACGTGAAGATAAACGGCAATGGTTTCTGATATGCCTGATAGATATGAGGAACACTTTTAGCATATAATGCCGCCTGCTCACATACCTTATCGGAAAGAGCATCTATATCTTCCCTCTTTGCTTCTAACACACCAACAGCTTTACCATTAATAAAAAGGAAATAATCAGCTTCAAGATTACCTTTTAGCAACCCTTCCCTTATGGCGACAGCCGTACAGGTCGGTTCATAGTCTTCCCTATTGATTACCTTCCAACCCGCCTCGGCGAACCACTGATCTATCTTTTGCCTCGCTTTTTCTTCCGGAGTCATAGTCATTCCTATATTTCTGCATTATCAGAAGTTACACGCCAAAAAGATAACACATGCCCACAGAACATCATTCTCGTTCATCCTTATCTGTTATCAGATCTTTTAAGTCAACTTGAAGGATCTCTGCTATCTGTTGCAGTGTCTCCAAGTTTGGCTGGATTCTGTTACAAGCATAGGCATTAACCATACTGAAACTCTTATCCAGCTTTTTAGCCAACCACGTCTGAGAAATGCCTTTGTCCACCAAGACTGCCTTTATCCTATTTAACTTCATCCTTAAATGCAATTTTATTGTGCAAATATAGCGAATTATATTCGATAGCTCGAATTGTTTTTATATTTTTGTTCTCAAAAACAATAAGTATATAACAACCCCTTTCAAATACTCCTTTGAACATGGATAGAAGAACATTATATAACCAATTTCTACAGCAATTCCCTATTGAAAGTCTTGAGAATATGACTTTGGAAGAGTATAGCAATCTTAATAGAGATAATTCATTCTGCTATTGGCTTGAAGCAAAGACAAAAGAATTAGGGTCAATATGGGGTGGTGCTGCATATAAATTCGGCATTTTTAAGTTCGACAGAACTCCCAAAGACGATAATTCAAAATACGCACATGATGAGAACTATTCGTGGAGTAGCCGTTTGGGAAGCACTTCTGAAGAAGCATTCAACAATGTCCGGAATGCAATTGTAAAGATAGCCCACCATGCACGCAATGCGGAATGGGGCGAGATTGAGAAGATGAAAGAACTTTGGCCTATAACTACATGGAAGATCGCATTCTTATATTCTAATGAGCAGTTATTGCCTATTTACGATAAAGACGGTTGGCTGATTCCTCTCGCCACTCATTTTGGACTACCAAACGCAAAGAAACGCTCCAGAGTTGATTTATACAAATTTTTACTTGAGAAGAAAGGGGATAAAGATTTATATGTATTCTACGATGAACTGCTTGCCATTATGGAGGCAGAAAAATTTAAAGCAAAGAGCAAAGTCTGGCTCTTTGCCCCAGGTGAAAATGCCTGTATGTGGGATGAGTGCAAAGAATCCCAAACCATGCGTCTTGGCTGGGACTTGATTGGCGACTTATCTGAGTTCGAAAACAGAGAAGAACTGACCAAAGCGTTACAGGTGGCCTACGGCAAGGAGGATGCTTCATTTAAGAATGACAGTCTTGCGCTATGGCAGTTTGCACATGAGGTTCGTGAGGGAGATATTATATATGTCAAGAAAGGCATTAACAAGATTATCGGACGAGGAGTTGTAGAAGGTGACTACCGTTACGACGAAACCCTATCGACTTACCGTCACATCCGAAAAGTAAAATGGACTCACGACGGAGACTGGAACTATTCCATTCACAAGCTTGTGCAGAAAACGCTAACGGACATTTCCAAATATCCGGAATTCGTAAAGAACCTGAATGATATTGTTATTGACGGGAATGAAACAGCACCATCCCAGTCAACAACATCAAAGCAATACTGGTGGCTGGTAGCGTCTCCTGACGTATGGAAGTTCTCAGATATTGATGTTGGTGAGATTATCGAATATACATTGGTGAACGAAAATGGCAATAAACGTAGAGTATACCAAAACTTTCTGGATGCCAAAGCAGGTGATGTCGTCATAGGTTATGCATCGACTCCGACCCTGCAAGTGGTTGCGTTGGGAGAAATAGCCAAGGACACAGATGACAAGCACCTATACTTCAGGAAGACAGAACAGCTACTGAATCCCATTGATTACTCGACCATTAAAGGGTATGAAGAATTGCATAACATGGAGTGCTTAGCTGGCGGTGGACGTGGCACACTTTTCAAAGTCACAGAAGACGAGTATCAAGTGCTAATGGAAATAATCCGCAAGGAGAATCCACTATCGGCAACACAGACTCTTGAGGCATATACTGATTCGAATTTTCTGAATGAGGTTTACATGTCTTCTACAGACCTGCATAGACTAAAGGCCCTGCTTAAGAACAAGAAGAATATCATTCTTCAAGGAGCACCAGGAGTGGGCAAAACTTTCACGGCAGAAAGGTTAGCTTATACACTCATGGGCGTCAAAGACAAACAAAGAATCGAACTTATCCAATTCCACCAAAACTATTCATACGAGGACTTTATTCTGGGTTACAAGCCCAATGCGGATGGAGGATTTGAGCTGAAATACGGTATATTCTATAGATTCTGCAAGAAAGCACAGAATACTCCAGACAAAGATTTTTTCTTTATCATAGATGAAATCAACCGAGGAAATCTCAGTAAGATTTTTGGAGAATTACTGATGCTTATTGAAAACAGCTATCGGGGAAAAGAAATCAGGTTGGCATACACGGATGAACCTTTTTCCGTACCGGAGAACTTATACATCATCGGCATGATGAATACCGCTGACCGCTCTTTGGCCATGATAGACTATGCGCTTCGCAGACGGTTCAGTTTCTTTGAGATGAAACCCGGCTTTAAGACAGAAGGCTTCAAAAGCTATATAGCGTCTTTGTCGAATAAAAAACTAGACAATATCATTGACGGCATACAGGTGCTCAATGAATCCATCAGCAATGACGATTCATTAGGCAGTGGATTCTGTATAGGTCACAGCTACTTCTGTAATCAGTCGGCGTTCTCTATGGAATGGTTGGAGAATGTGATTGAATATGACATCGAGCCTATGCTCAAGGAGTACTGGTTTGATGATGTCCAAAAGTATGAATCACATATCAACACCTTGAGAAGCTTGTTAAAATGACAATAGACAGAACCATACCCATAAAGAACATATACTATATGCTCACCTACGCATTCAAGGAGTTGAGACACAACAATTATGAGTATATAGCCGGAGAAAGTTTCGACAATATATACGACCTGTTTGCCGAAATTATCTCCAAAGGCATAGCATATCTATTAAAACAAGGATTGCATAAGGAGTATGCCATCATAGAAGACACTCTGACCACCTTAAGAGGTAAGTTAGACATACAAGGAACAATCAAAGAGAAAATCAGTCAGCGTACATGCCTTGCCTGTGAATATGATGAACTTACAGCCAATAATCTCTACAATGCAATTGTAAAAACAACAGTCAATTTACTTCTTGGTAAATCTGATGTTAAAATTGAGAGGAAAAGAAGCCTCAGAAAACTGATGCTGTTCTTTGACGGCGTTGACACCATGAATCCATCATTCATAAGATGGGATTCATTAAGATACGACAGGAACTCCAGAACTTATCAGATGTTGCATAGTTTGTGCTATTTCATATTGAAGAACCAGCTATTATCTACAGAACAAGGTGACACCAAAATGCCACAGTTCTCTGACGAACACATGAACCTGCTGTTCCAGCGTTTTGTAATAGAATACTACAAGAGGCATCATCCGGAATATAAAGCCTCTGCAAAGCAGATAAAATGGAATGTTAGCGACAATAGTGTAAGTTCATCAAGCATGTTGCCTATCATGCAATCAGACATTACGCTGACGCTTGATGAGCGAACACTTATCATTGACACTAAATATTACAGCAGGAACTTTCAGGAGCATTTCGGTAAGCCCACCTTCCACTCCTCTAACATCTATCAAATACACACTTACGTTATGAATGAAGACAAGGATCATACCGGGAATGTAGATGGTCTGCTGTTGTATGCTAAGACAGCAGCAGACATTCAACCTTATGGCAATTTTAAAACTAATGACGGGAATATCTTGATGGTCAGAACCATGGATCTAAGTCGGGATTTTGAGCATATCAAAAACGATCTAGATAAATTAGTGATATACTAACTATGCAAGACTTCGGAAGTACAATAAAAGCACCGATATTCGCCATCAGCAGGCTGCGTATGGGGACTGACGGCAAGGGCATTACTACGCTAGTGGCTTTCATGGGCTGTCCTCTGAATTGTAAATACTGCCTGAATCCGCAATGCCACGAACCCGTCTATGAAACTGACGGCACAACTCTGCTGAAAAACATAATGATGCTTACGCCTCAAAACCTGTATGAGTTGGTGAAAGTTGACAATCCCTATTTCCAAACCACGGGCGGAGGCATTTGCTTTGGTGGTGGAGAACCTACAATGTACGCGGATTTCATTGTGGAGTTTCGGAAGATATGCGGTCATAGATGGAAGATTACCTTAGAGACCTGCCTGCATTGCTCAGATAACGTAATTAAACAGTTGAGCGAGGTGGTTGACCATTGGATTGTAGATATCAAGACAATGGATCCACCCGCCTACGAGCAATATACAGGAAAGACATCAGGAGTTCTACAGCAACTGAGCTTACTTCAAATGAACATACCACAGGAAAAGGTAACGATAAAAGTTCCGCAGATACCCGGATTTACTGACGGTCGCGATTTAGACCTCGATATCAAGGATATTGAACGACGCTTTAACTTCACGGACATTATAAAGGTAAGATATAGAACCAATAACCGCTAACATTCATAACACTACGAACATGGAAACTGGTAAAGAAAAATGCGAAAGACTGAAAGCAATCCGAAAGCAGATAGCAGAACAGTATGGTTTGGAATACGTCCCGACAGAATGTACCCACAAGGGCGAGTGCACGGGCACTTGTTCCAAATGTGATGCAGAACTGCGTGACTTGCAGGAACAGTTAAACAGGAAAGGAATTATGGATATTGACCTGAATGTGAAAATCCCCATTCAAGGCAGTGGAGATGACACAACTGAAAATGCAGACATACATATTCTTCAGGGTGAAGTAGCTGCTCCTGAACTTCCGCTGGATGGTATGCCTGCACCACCTTTCATACCCCGCCGAAAAATTCATGTTCTGTATAAAGAGTGTCATATAGCAGGAACTACATTTCACAATCTTGAAAATGTATGGGATGAACTTTATGAGGGTGCGGAACTTGCTTTGGTCAGAGAGAAAGGCAATCTGCACGATAGGAATGCCGTTGCCGTAGCATTGGCAGATGATTACAATGGCGATCCCGAAGATTTTGATTTCGATTATATCTTAGGTTATGTTCCACGTACCGAGAATGAGCCCATAGCCATGATGTTGGATATGGGCTGGACAGAGACTTTTGGATGCGAACTCAGCCGGATCGAGGGAGAGAATCCACGAACCGGGAAACTGTATATGAAAATCTATATTGTAAGCAAGGATGAAGTGGAGGTTACCAACCATCTGCTGAGGGCGATGGAGCTTGATGACGAAGAATTTGCCGACTTCACAATCTCGTTGCTCAATCAGGGATGTACCTATTTTCGTTGGGGTGGCTTTCCGCCTTGGAAACGAAATCTTCCGAAGAAAAAGGACAAGGTGGTATTCATCTATAGACATGGAAACGAAGTAGATCTTTACCTACTCTATTGTATAGCCGTAGGCGATGATGACGCTGCCTATTTTGTGGAAGAAAAAGAACTCCTTCATGCCGTTGACGACTGTTGTTTCTATGTCTTTACCAATGCCAAAGGTCCCGTCACTGTAGCTAACGAGCAGCTTGATTTTCTGAACGGAGAGCCGGTAGAAAGCGGTCAGCCTGAAACATACCTTTCCGAATCTGCATCAGGAAGACTGTATGAATTGTTTGGAATAGAAAAACCTCAATTTGACGGCAGATAAAATATTTTGGAAATATGTTAGGTGCAATCATAGGTGACTTGGCGGCATGGACGTGGGAGAACGATCACGAGAGCTTTTATCCGAAATTGGTTTCTCAGGAAGCAAAATTGTCAGATTATGCCCATACCTTATTGGTTACATGCGATGCCCTCATACATGACAGAGATGTGCCGATAAGCGAATATCGGAGACTGTTCTCTTTTGACGGATGGGAAAAAGAGCGGATAAAATCTGTCATAAGGGCAATTGCTGTTGCATGGCTGTATGAGAATGAAGAAGAAATGCGACATGCCATAAAGACCTATTGTTATTGTCTATGGAACGACAAAGAAGAAATTTATGCTGCATCCTTTATGGCTGAAATCATCTACGCATTACGGCATGGGACAACAAAGAAAGAGGCCGGGCAAGTGGAATTTGGTGGTACATTCTACTCTTTTGCACAAAACGATAACTGGCAGAAAGGGACTGGAGCGCTCAGCATACTTATCCGTGCATGGAATGCTTTCTATTGCGCTTTCGACTATACAAGTGCCATACACAATGCGATAAAACTTCCCGGAAACAGACAAGTCAATACCATTCTTACAGGAGCGTTTGCCGAGGCCATGTATAGCTGTGAAATGACGTTTCTCAAAAAGAAATACAGACCGGAGGGAAACTGGTACAACCATATTGTGTTTCCTGACAGCATCATTGCAAAATATTCAGACATTCTCAACACCATCAAACAACACAAAGAAAATGTCCGTGTATTCTACCCTAAAAACCGCGCCTTGACAAATGTGGAACTCCATAACTGGATTACGATTGAGAATCCGTTTCAGAACATACGGATTAACACCGAATTACGCAGACGTATTCTCAAAGCATTTGATACGGGTTGGGAGGCACGATATGGATTCTATCTCGATGATGGCTGGATTTATGTCTGCCGCAGCGGTATTCTCCTGCATAGATTCCAATTGCATCAAAACAAGGATGGTCTATGGGATATCGTACATCTACAAAGAAGTGAGGCCAAACAAAGCAATAGTACGGTAGACATTACAGAAGCCTTATACGTTTGTGAACATCGATGGTTTTTGAAGAGTGGCGAGCAGAAAACATCTGAACAAAATCGAGACTGTAAACTAAAGTGTGTCAAGTAAAGGAAAAGCGATTAACTTTACAGACACACTTTAATTATGAGCAATTCATTTGATTTTGAAGGGTTCAAGGCGAATGCTATTGAACAGTTGAAGGCCGGAGTCCCTCTTTCCGGCAAGGATGGAGTATTGGCACCGCTGTTGGAGAATCTGCTTAACAGTGCCCTTGAAGGAGAGATGGACAGCCATCTGGAAGGAGGCGAACGCGAGTTTGGCAACCGCCGCAACGGACACATGAGCAAGCAGGTACAGACGTCGATGGGCGAAGTGACCATAAACACACCGCGCGACCGGGACGGCACATTCGATCCCCAGGTTGTGCGCAAACGCGAGAAGATCCTTGCGGACTCACTAGCGGACCGGATCATAGGCCTGTACGCCATCGGCAACAGCACAAGAGAGATAAGCGACATCCTGGAGGAGCAGTTCGGCAACCGCATATCGGCCGAGACCATCAGCAGCATCACGGACCGAGTCCTACCTGAGATACAGAGCTGGAAAAACCGTCCCCTGGACCGGGTGTATCCCATCGTATGGCTTGATGCGGTTCATTACAAGGTAATGGACGAGAAGAACCGGCCTGTGACCAGAGCCATATATAATGTGCTGGCGCTCAATTCCGAAGGACGGAAAGAACTTTTGGGCATGTATATATCCAAGAGCGAGGGAGCCAACTTCTGGCTCGGGGTGCTTACGGATCTCCAGAACAGAGGAGTCCAGGATATCCTCATAGCCTGCGTGGACGGGCTCAAGGGCTTTCCAGATGCGATTGCAAGTATTTTCCCGGAGACCACGGTCCAACTGTGCATCGTGCACCAGATCCGCAACTCGATCAAGTATGTCGCGAGCAAGAACCAGAAGGCGTTCATGCGGGACCTGAAGCTCGTATACCAGGCTGTCAATAAGGATGCCGCTGAAAAGGCTCTTGACGATCTTGAAATCAAGTGGGGCGAGAACTATCCGATTGTCATCAAGAGCTGGCGAGACAACTGGGACCGACTGACCGCTTATTTTCAGTATTCACAGCATATCAGGAGGATAATATACACCACCAATACTGTGGAGGGCTATCATCGCCAGTTGCGCAAGGTAACCAAGGACAAGGGAGTATTTACCTCCGACACCGCCCTTGAAAAACTTGTCTATCTCGCATTTACGCGAATCCGGAAGAAGTGGACGCAACCGGTCCAGAACTGGGGGCAGACCGCCCAGCAACTGGCGATCCTGTTCCCGGACAGGTTCAGGATACTGGCCTGAAAAACACTTTTATTTGGAGTTCTTTGATAGGTTTGATAAATTCGCGATCAGAGTTGGCGGACATGTCCGCCAACTCTGATCCTATAAAACTAAGCTTGACACAGTTCAGTTTACACTGCCAACAAAATCTGTCAGACACCAGTTCATGACATGTCTGACCCTTTTCAGTTCATAAATCGATAGCCTCCATATCATGTAAATAATGAATATCAATCATTGATTTCACATACTCTGGGACATCAGATTTAAACATTCTCACCAACCGGCCATCATCATAATTTAAATACAGCGTTACAGGTAGTTTCGAAGAAGCAGAAATTATTCTTGCTACAGTTTCTTTGTTTGGTAGACAATAACGATTAATTCCATCTGCGCTAATAATATACTTTTCACATTGTATCATCTTAAATAGAGCTAAGCTATTATTTGCTACACTTCCATGATGCGAAAGCAAGACAGCATCGCAATGCAGTTTGTTCGCTTCACAATATCCTAGTTTAAACAATGAGTGTATTATAACTGATGGCACAGAGTCAGAAAGCCATAAAATTCTTTTCCCCACACACTCAAACAATGCGGCTATACTGCTGGCGTTCTCAACACTTATGTCTTCTTGAAAACAGTCTGTATTAAAATCATTCAGTGATGTTGCATAATCATCAACAACATTACCCGCTTCAACACTAATCTCATTTGTTTCAGACTTACACAATGGACGATTGTTTGAATATTTTTCTCTAAGTAGGTTCAGTTTGTCCTCATCAGGAGAAAGGATTGTTATCCTCATTCCATCAATACTAAAAGACATCCCCTCTATAACATCACCCAAATCTAATGGGCTATGTGACTGAATATATTCATAGACTTTATCCCCTGAGACTATGCCACATAGCACTCCGTTCTTATTATCAAAAGTTTGTTCAACATCATACATTCTTGGCGGATTATATATCCACCGACAAACAACATTCCCCAAAGCACAATCTTTTTGAATATCTTTTATGAATCTACCAGCTCCGCCAATGTGGTCATCATGAATATGGGACAAGAACAAAGCATCTATCTGTTCTGAACTCCTAATAAGATTTGAAATAACACCTTTCAACACCTGGGTATAAGTCTTAGAGTACCCCATGTCAAGAAATATGTTACGACATCTACCACTTTCACCCTCATATTGTAGATGAAATGCATCACCACACTTTGCTTTGTAACAGAACAGTCTCATATCACACTCTCTTATATGTTCTAAGGACACCTTCCGGAACATTGTTATCATCCAAATAATATACTCCACATGGGGCATATAGGCACTGACATCCCATTCCTCCACTTATATATACCCGCTTTTCCCCCCGTACAATCCACAAGATAGCCAGTCCACTTTGCTTCAAAAATCGTAAAAGAGGCTCCTTTTTAACCAAAATCTGGTCGTACCCATATGTTAACGCCACAAGGTTGCCGTCTTTATCCAAATATTGACCGTCATGTAAATCATACTCCATGCCCATACCCTCGAATAATAACCTGCACGGAATGCTATATTTGCTGATAGTGCCTGACATGTCAGCTTCAATATGTCCGCAGGCTTGCTCACAAGAATAATAATATGGTACATCTAGCCCATCTATTGAATTTGCCCAACCTTGTCGGTTTCTATAAACATCTTTATATGCTGGTGACCAGTATTTTTCCCTGTTCACAAGATATTGCCAGTCGTCGGTTGGTAATTCTATACCATTCCATAAATCTCTACCATCTAAAGACTGTATTGCCTCCTCTTTGTCTTGTTGCTTTACAAGGATGGCATCTGCAGCCAAATAGACATCATGCTTTAAGTGTTTATACTCATATTTTTCCTTACCAATGTCTTTGGGTTCATCCCAACTCCTGGAGTTATTCAGGGTCAACCATTCTATGCCGTTATCATCCAATTTTTGGATTAAAGAAACAGGATCTGGCAAATCTCTAATCATGGATGCCCATGATTCATTTGTACCAGAATACTCCCAGTTATCAAACTGTTCTTCCTCATACCATTCGTGTTCTTCAGCCGCCCAGTTATCATCCGCAGCCTCACTCTCAACGCTTTTTACTCTTGCAATCATTGAAGGATTGATATTTCTCAGAAAAGATTGCCATGTTCCATGAAACAGCTCATATCCTCCAGAGCCCTCGTTTGCATAATCATCCTCATATTTGTAATTGTCTGCCAAGATCCCCATAATCTCATGAAAGGCTATCCACTGATATTTCTTTCCTATGCGGTCTATTCTTTTATCTGAATTACGGAACGTCCAGTTCTTTGCAAAACGATCGTAAGCACCATGCAAATTCACATCAAATCCTAATTCATAGGCTCTCTTAACAACCCAATTTCTAATCCCTTCAGTTGGAAATCTATCATAATGATGTTGCTTCAAAGGTAATTCCCTTACTTTAAAAGGAATCATTATTTCGTATAAAGCCTTTTTCTGCTCTACCGACATTAACTTTTCTATCTTATTACAAATAATTTCGAACATAGTATCGTTTTCGCTAGCATTCTTTAGCCCTTTTTGCCTATTTAAGATTAAAACAGCTTTCCTTTCACACATATTTTTAGCCAGTTTCTTCATACTTCCCTTAAACAGACGTAATGCTTTATTGAATTCTTTTTCATCAGAAATCGGTATTGGATAAAAGTGTTCGATTGTCGGCATAGCTATCTTATTCCAGAAATCCGCCAACCCACCTTTCACCGATTCCCAAATTAGGTTTTGCTCCGAACCTTTTCTTTCCTTGAAATCTGGTGCATCATAATCAATATGAAAGTAGTTAACTTCATCATCGGCAGGCCATGTAGGGAGTGTGGTCGCATATGGCGGGCGAACCTTTTTCATATCAACAGCAGTTATAGCCCCCTTATATCTGGCGTACTCAACAATATTTCTTGCATAATCTCGCAGTAAAATATTTTTTGGTGGGTTATTACGTTTGAAAATGGTTTCATATACATATCTTGCAAGTTTCAACAGCCCATCGCGTGATGAAGTCCGCAATGCGACCCCGTAAGCCACAGCATACAACCGTTCATAGATATACATATCATCCACATTCTCAAACTGGCGTAGCGTTTCAATCAATACTTCTACCTGCTCAGAAAGAAGGTTGACAAGAGCTTTTGTTGCCTCATCTCTGTGTTTAATATATGTTGATGACAGCAACCAACAAAGCATAATGGCTGCCAATCTAGTTGATTCGGGATCTGCTTTTACAGATACATTTTCAGCCCATGCCCAGTCTATCAAACGCCGCAGAGGATTGGCACACCTGTTATCATCATATCCTGCGCAACCATTGAAAAAGAATTGGAATCTGCCATCACGTTTTGGCATGGTAAACCCCATCATTAGTGTATGAAAATAATCAGCATTAAAAGGATGATTAGGGATAGTTGAAAACTCTACCAATTTATTATACCAATAATCAGAATCTATATTGCAATATTTGGAGCCTAGAAACTGCCTTATAGTTTTTTTGTCAATGGATTCTATAGTGCGCCAACACAAACTATTTATCTCGGCCTCAGAAATTGTGTCAAGACATGTATAATATACTCTTTCAAACTCATCTTCTGGAATGAAATGAATGACATCTGTCATCTCATGAGAAAATCTCTCGGGGATTAAGATAGCCATAGCTTCTAGAATTCCGTTGAATGACCAATGCTTGTCTACAAAAATGGAATGCAAAGTTTTGTCTGTATTTATGTTTTCTGCAAACGATTCCCAATCTCGAAACTTATTGACAATTTCACGCGCAATTATAAAATCACTGATCCTCTGATAAGAGAAAACAACACCGTCGATATTTTCTCCATCAAAAGAATACTTCGTTTTAAGCAGCAAATTGTTGTCTATTAGATCTGCAAGCAAATTATGACAAGAAGGAAATTGTTGTTGCAATAATGAGTCTGCATCTTTTATCCTTAGAAGATTATATTTAGCCTCAAATATAGGGAATGCCAGCAGTTTAACCGCCGCACTGACAACATCCCTATATTTATATTCGGATCTCTTTTCAGCAAACTTCTTATCCAAATTCTTGAAGTACTGATTAAACAGTGATGAAACGCCATTAAATCCTTTAGGAAAATTTTTCTCTCCAGAGGTTTCAAGTGTATCGCAAATTATCTTCAAAAATAAAGGGTTACAAAACTCAGGTGTAAGAATGGGAACATTGGGCAAGTTCAACTCATACGCCGAACAGAACTGTCTTACCGCCTCATATTCCAAACCTTTAAATCCTTTATGCTCAATAACGGTAGCTCCCGAATCAGTTTCCACCCCATCGGGAATAACATCATCAAAGTATGTATCACGCACTGACACCACTAAACCTATCGCAGGATAGTCTTTAAGAGACTTGATAAGTCCAGAAAGTTTGTCTTTCCATAATACAGCCTGAGGTCCTTCATTCAGCGCATCAATCATCAGAAGTGCCCTCGAACCTACTTGGGTTCCTATCTGATTGAAACTGGATAGGAATTCCCGGAAAGAACCTACAAAACCTACTTTTGAAGTAATGGTTGTTTCATAAGCCCCCTCAGAGAAGTCTGTTCCTAAGAACAACAAAGTGGGCAGACCATCATCGATTCTCTTACTGGCAACATCACCTAACAAATGCGACTTTCCACAACCAGCTTCACCCTTAATTATCAAATAGGGATTGTTTGCTAGATTAATCTTTAAATCTTCAAAGTTTTCAGTGAATGAATACAAATCTTGAGATATTTCTGATAATCTGGCTTCATCAGCTTCAAGCTCTTTCCTTACATTATCATCTTTTTTTGTCGAGGAATAATCAGAATAAAATCTAAGTCTAACTTCTTCTATTTCGTTTTGAAGAGATTCAACGCGCTTCATCAAACCTGAAAAATCAATGATAGAATCTACATGTTGATCCAAATCTGCCAATGCTACAATAAAATCGTCTCGAATCGCTTTAAGATGAGATTCTAACTGGCCTATTCTAATAGAATCCTTTCTTGTTCTATAGCTTTTCTCTGTTAACCAAGAATCTATATTTTTGTACAATCGCTCAAAATATGCAGGAGTTTTTGCCACGCAGTCAAAATACTTGGCAGCTCCTGTCTTAACATTGACTTTCTTACAATATCTTGGACCCAAGTTTGCTACGGAATCTTCAACATTGTTTTTTAATGTCTTATGTCCTAAACCGTGATACCCGAGGAATGACAATGACATTTTCTTTTTATACTCTTTTTCCAGCAGTTTATTGAAGGAAATCAACCTCTGAGCACTTATAACCTTTCCACGCTCCTCATCAGTGTACCTAATGAAAATTCCATTAATATACAACTCCTCACAAGCTTCTATAAAAATACCGGAACCTGACATTCCGATAATTGTATCTTCACTATAATCGTCATTTGTAGAAAGCTGGAATACATTCTCAGTTATATCTTCATGAAGGTAAGTCATTCTGATCATTGCCAAGAATGACTCTCCATTTTCGTTGGTCTGATCAAGGGTTGCCACAGGGAATCCCTTACTCACTGCTTCGTCAACTCCAAAATTCTTATCAATCACGTACACCGATGGAAGGTCAGAGACAACCGGGGCAAGCTCTCGTTTATTAATAATGATTATACCTGCATCGTCTACGGGATGAAGCAAAATTTTTTGCTTAACAGGGGTAACGTATTCGTATGTACTGGTATCAGGTTTATAAATTCTTAACGATACCCTACCTTTTTCCCCTAACTTTACAAGGCAATGCTTGGCCGTCAAAACATATATCACCCCAGACAATTTCCTATTGGTATAAAGCACACCAGTCCCCAACTTTTCTTTTGAGGTATCATCTTTATGTAATTCAACCGTTAACTGCGTTATTATATTAAGACATGTATCCGTCATAATCATTTATGTCATTTTTTTTCACATCTTCTCATGAAAATCCTATATAGACTTCTTGTCATTCCCAAAATAACCATTATTTTCACACCTGTAGAACATAAGGAAATCTTATTCATTCGTCTTCCTCAAATCCATCCGAAGCATTTGCCACTAACGCTTTGCCTATTTCCAGCTGCAAGAATTTAGGCAACCGAAGCAATTTTGCCATAAGTTGGCTGTAAGTGAACTCAACTCTGGTATCCAGTATCGGTTCTTCTTCGATATCCGTGTCAATTCTTTCAACAGACTCAGAGCCTTCTATAAAATCAGAATAGTCCGGATTCTCAGGCCAGTTTTCTATCGAGCCGTCACTATTGATCCTTAAACGGATATAGTCACCGCAGTCATCTGACTCCGGAATCAGGCCGTTTGGGACATATCCGGCAATCTTACATATTGCTTTTTTATCTTTATCGAGCAGGAAATACGTGCCGCTGTCGCAGACTTTGGCTTGTAAGTACATATCCCCATATTCAGACTTCCAATTTAGCAACTTATTTGTTTTCAAGTCGATTATTCCTGACCACAAACCTTTAGAAACCAACGGATATTTGTTCTCGTACAGTTGTTCTCCCATCCATACATCCGTATAGCTGCACATTTCCTCGTTATATGGGAAATATATCATAAGATAGTGCGCAACCTCACTCAGTTTCTTTTCCTTAATGCCAATCAAAATCTGTTTTGCCATAATCAGTAAATATTAACTGTTATTATTCAAACTTCATCATATCTGCCAACTGGACAAAATAATCGTTTGACCAGATGTCAAGTTCCTTGGGATTCCTAACAAAGGGAAGAACATCGCTCTTTACCTGATTAATGTTCGCCGAAACTAATCTGTCCTTCAATTGAGCCAAGAACTCCGCCTGTCCGATTTCTTCATTGTTGAACTGGCGGACACGTTCTGCGAGATGGGCAAAATCAAGAGGTACATTATGGCGAACATACCATTCAAAATCATACCAGTCACGACCTTTCACCCTGTTTTTCCAGCCCCTGTACACCAATGCGTGCATCTTCCCGGCAAACAAATCCGGCAAAGTGAAACAGCGTGTCATGAAGGAGTGCGGTTGTAAAAGCAGTTTTTGCTCCGTTCTGAAATTCAACGGGGGTTGAGTATCAACCTCAATTTTTATTTTTATGGATTTATCGGTCTGGAAAGATACATCATACACATCCGTATTGTCTTTCAGGAAAGCGGATTCCACCTTCCCGAATCCCTTTTTGTCCTTCTTTTTAATCTCCACCTCACGACCGACAATGGCAAATTCATCTATGATGGGCTGGAAGTATTTCGTGAAATCAAACTTGTCATCGGGAGCTAGAAGGGAAAAATCCATATCCTCGCTGAAGCGCTGGAGGCCATGAAAAATTCTGAGGCAGGTACCGCCATAGAAAGCAGCCACGTCGAAGAAGCCACCGTTGTAGAGCCCTGCAAGTATCACCTGCTGGTTCACTTCAAATATGGCGTTCCGCTTCTGTTGCTCCGTAGCCATATCGTATGCCGAGAGCATATTGTCATAAATCTCATTCTTCATTTCTTCAGCAATTTAAGTAATGTGCGTATCGAATCAGACTTTTTGCCGACCTTGATGTATTCTTCAAATACCCCGGCATCCATCTGCATAAAATCTTCTCGTTCCATCCGTATATCCTCCTCCAGATAAATCTCGGCATCTTTCAGATAGCGCAAATTCACTTTTGGAGAATTTGCAATCAGATCACAAAGAGCCTTTTCCGGTGTAGCCATCACAAATGCGTAGCCATCTTTCTTGATACTTGTCAGTCCTACAGGAAATGCGGCCTTAGATATATGCGTATATTCAAACCTGCCAAACGGCGTGTCAAAGTTCTTGGCATACTTCAAAGTCATGGACTGTTTGGTGTAAACCTCTTCCGGTATCAGCCCATAGTAACGCAAAGCCGATGACATGGAAACATATGATGGAGCATACAGATGATTAGCTATCAATTCGGTCGAAAGTGTTTTCCCCGTTATTTCAGGACTGCACACATAAAGCCCTTTCTTGAGACGTATTATCTGTTTGTCACGCTCAAGTAACCTGAGTTTCTGGTTTCCGCCCTTGATATGTGGAAACAGGGACTCCAAAACGGAAGCCGTAACAGGGATATTTCCCAACTGTCGCAATGGATTGTTCATAGCACAAAGATAGATATTATTTTAATATAAAAGCATATTCAATATGTTTTTCTGCTGAAAATATCACTTTCCATATAACTATGTTTTTAGTGATGCAAGTAGATAAACAATGAGGGTTATACTTTCCACCAAATCTTTTTTCGCTATTTTGTCAATATCCACCAAATCTTCCCTGGTCCGGCATATTCTAAAAAGTAACTTTACTTTATCACCGTACTCATATATACGCCTAATAAAGTAAAGTCAGAACAAAGGGAAGAAAAGAAATGGCTTCGCCAGACAACCTACCCTGTTGACCAGAATCCATACACGACACAACATGTTTTTCTTTTGGCTGCAAAAATCTTCGTGACTGCATCTTGTTTTTAGTTGACTTCAGTTGGTGAAATTACCGCTTATTTCGTATCTTCGCAACGGATAGAAAATAGGTGGACTTCGGACGGGAAACGGCAGTTTTCCCGTTGGTTCCGATTCAAGAGAAAAGAGTGGCAAAATAGGCAGTTTTGAGCCTGAAAAACAAGCGAAAAATGGCTTTTCTACCGTTTAAATGCCAATTCTTTTGTTTTCAAGCAGTTCGATATGCTGCATCGGAAAATAAATGGCACTTTTATGAATTGAAAACGGATACAAAGAAAACCGTATAAAACGCAAATATCAGCAATTAAAACGCTATAATACAGCAGATTGCGATATTTGCGTTTCTTTGTATATGAAATTGTTACTTATTTTGCAGTATCAGATATTTGTTATACTTTTGTCCCCCAGATGGTCCCCCGAGACAAAAAAGGCACTAAAATTTTGTCCCTTCTTGTCCCTCGGGATTCTCGGGGGACAAAATTGAATAGTAACGACTAATACTGTAATTAAATGGCAAAGAAAATCGACGTTCAAAAAGAGCCTGTCAAGCTACGCGAGAAAGTGCTCAAAAATGGAAGTATCAGTTTGTTCCTTGACATCTATAGTAATGGCCGTCGCCACAAGGAATACTTAAAACTGTATCTCATCAAAGCTACTACTCAGGCAGAGAAAGAGCAAAACAGAGAAACATTGGCAACTGCTCAAGCAATTAAAGCAAAACGCCAAATTGAAATCCAAAATGGTCAGTACGATTTTACCCGTCAGTTCAAGGAAGACATATTGTTTCTTCCCTACTTCAGAGAGATGATTGAAGAACGAGGTAAAAATGCTGATAGCAAAGGTAACTATGGTAATTGGAAAAGCTGTCTTCGTTACCTAGAGATATATTGTGATGAGAAGACAACATTCCGTGATGTAACTCCTGAATTTGTACAAGGCTTCAAGGACTATCTTGACGTTGCGGACAAGGAAGACTTCAAACGTGGTCCGAATGCACCAAAGCGTGTTTACGAAAAGCTATCAACCAATACGAAAGTTTCATACTTTAATAAATTGAGAGCTTGCATAAATCATGCTTTCAATGAGCGAATAATCCCAACCAATCCAATAATTGGCATTACAGGATTCAAGGCAGAAGAAGTAAAACGAGACTATCTCACTTTTGATGAAGTCAAGCTGCTCGCCAACACCCCATGTGCTTCACCTCTGTTAAAAAGAGCTTTTCTTTTCTCCTGCTTAACAGGTCTCCGTGCAAGTGATATTGAAAAATTGACTTGGGAAGAGGTCAAGAAGTTTGGAGAATATACAAGAATAGAGTTTAAGCAGAAGAAGACAGGTGGACAGGAATATATGGACATTCCCGCCCAAGCTGTCAAATATCTTGGTGAACGAGGAGAACCAACAGAACGTGTATTTAGTGGCTTTAAGTATGGCGTTTGGATAAGTACATATTTGAGGAAATGGTGTGACGCAGCAGGAATTACCAAGAAGGAACTAACCTTCCATTGCGCAAGACATATAATTTACTCTTACTCATTGAGAATAAGGAATTTACAAGATTTATTTTTTAGACAGGTAATGGTTTAGAAACGAGTAGAATTCTTCAAATCACCTGCTTTTGCATAAAATAAAAGAACACTTTTTTCACAATCAAAGATAATGAAATTCTCTATCATAACAAATAATATACCGAGAAAAATCTTGTGAAACAACAGATGCAAGATTAACAATTTATATAAATGTTAATAATACAAACTTCATTTTGTATATCCTTCAATCTATCTTTGTCTAATTTCAATTTTTTACCATTAACTACAACATAATTTTCTCCTAATTCACTTATATGGTTTGCATTTACAATACAATTCTCGCTAATAGTAACCATCTTATTTAGTGACATTAGTTGTTTTATTGCTTTTTTGATTGGAACACTTAAAGGGAAAGTCCTTTGCTCAGACACATAGACAACTGCAGTTTTGTCATCTCCTTCTGCATACAAAATTTCATTAGCTTCAACACAAGCGTACCCTTCTTTATCTTCAATCATTGCAAATCTTTTTCTGTTAGTTTCTTTAATTGATTTGCTATTTTGTGTTTTAATCTTACTTAAGGTCACACTTTTCTGCCGCTTTATTGAGTATTTATTTTTTATCTTTCTAGCTTTCTTCATATCCTATTCAAGATTAAATGCATATTGACTCTACCTGAAATCGTCATCCAACGATAAGTGGCTGAATATATTTGATGTATCTTTTAGCTAAAGAAGTAATCTCCCGCTATTGTCCCACCGGATTCTTGCAATATTTTGCAGTGTCTTGCGGAGTCGATTTTATTATACGACAAAGATAACGCTTTGCTTTGAAATACAAGTAAATGCCTTGTATTTTTGCTCCACCTCTATGTGGGGTTCATCTTTCATCCCAAATTTAGTGCTATGGTATTGGCTTTTTCGGTTTAATCCATAAACACAACATAGGGGTATCTTTGAATTTTGTTAAACATACATCTGCATCATTTAATATTAATATTCTATTCCAATTGTCAGCTTTTAATTGAGGTAGTTCTATCGCTTCATTAAATAATGCAAAGTTAGCTCCCATCTCATTGAATACTCTAACTATTCTATTGACTATAATCTCTATTTCTTTCGTAAGAATAGGCTGTTTAAGATCAAAACTTTTATGTAGTATAATGACTGTTTCTTCTTTTGATTTTCTTTCAAACATACAGTTGAAGTATCCAAAATATTCACAGGATGTCTTTAGGTGTGTAAAAATATATTCTTGTGTAGTATCTGCTTTCAAAATTTGTTTGGCTTGATAATCTTTATTGATTTCATCAAAGTATTCATATGCTGATTTTTTGTTGTTATTGATTGCTTCATCAAATTTTCTGATAAAATCATCTATTGAATATACTTTTGTTCCAAAATTAAAGAGTTTATATAATGTCTTGCTTTTTTGACGTAATCCTTCGTCATCACTAACGATACAATCACAATATGATCCAAAAAAACTATGACAGCAATCAGCTTCCATATTTTTAAGTTTAACTTTCTTTCTAGTTTCTTTATTGACACCTAATAGATCAAGAAGCATATATGACATATAATATACTGTAGCAGAATCAGAGGAGGATAATCCTATTTGAGTCAAAATAGCTTTAATCATATCTATAAAAGATAATCCTAACGGAGCAGAAGCTAACTGTTCGTTAAAGACATTTTCATCTTCTGATGTAATTAATGTAGGATTGTATTTGGCTATGGTATTATCTCTTACTATTTTATATGGCTCTTTCTCTTCATAAAGATTGTGAAACATAAATTTTACAAATGCTGAAAAACTAGAATTATCTATTTGGAGTTCATCTGTTGAAATTGGAGTTCTTTTTATTATCCAATCAAAATTTAATTCTCCTTTTAAATCCAATATACTAATATCAATAATATTATTGATTGCTTTCCTTTGTTCTTCTGTGATTTGCGAAAGATCAATATTTTCAAGCCAAGATATATCCCCGACTTTTCCTATATTCATGAAAGCATCTCTAGGAGATTGCTTCATAACCACCTGTTTAGCATCTTCGTATATTAAACGATTTCCATCAACAATAGTTTGCATAAAATCCATTTCTGCATACTTTATGTTTGTTTTATCATCTTGCAAATCAAATAAATGAGCATTTGAATAAAAGAAAATGAATTCGTCTTTGTGAGATAATATCTTTTCGCGCAAAAGAGAGTACTTTTCTTCCCTTGCGTTAAAGAGGTGGCTGAAAACTTGTTTATCCAAATATATTGTAATCATAAATAATGTGTTAATCGTAGAATACTATTATTGTTTTGTTAGCAATTCCTTCAAGACCGAAATTTTTGCCATAAGGCACTATCTATGTAACTTACTTTGCTTCTCTAAGGTAAAGTAAACTCTATGTATTCTCATCTTTGTACGGTTTAATATATATTATTACGAAAGTATTGTCCAATGCTTAAATTCAATGGCAGATTGCAATGTTTCCGTATTGACTTCATCATCTATACAGGCAACAAGAGTGCTTATAGGTTATAAGTTTGGATACATACTATCAATATCATGAGCAGTAATAGAAAAACTAATACGGATAAAAATCGGTAAACTTTAAGCATTCTTCGTCGTATGCTCTTAACACGAGTGATACCGGGATCTAATAACTTATCAATTCCAAATCTTGATAGAGTCTTATCCCCCCTTGTTCCGTAGATATACCATTAAAAATTCTTTCTAGAAGAGGGACTCAGGCAAACGCTCTGTTGAGGTTGTTTCTTGTCTGTCGGAAAATATCTCAAATTTGGATGAATCTCAAAAGGAGTAATTGTTTGCACAATAATATTGATAACCGTTTTACGTAAAACTATTTTGTTATCAATCTCTATACAAAAGATAACTACCTCCTATTACTTATTGAAAATATGAAATTTATAAGATCAATATTTCGAAAGTAAAGTTTAGAAATCGCTAGATTTTACATAAAATAAAAGAACACTTACCTTAGATTTCAAAGGTACTAAAATTCTCAATCATAAAAAATAATATGAAGAGATAAATTTCATAGGAAAATAATATTCAATCTAGTAGGTACAAGATATCATATATTTACTTTTTATATATTCCCACTAGTGTCCACTAAAAATTAGAGGACGAGTTAAAAATTATAATTACTAAATAAATTTGGTCCATCAAGACCGCTTTGTTCTTTGACATCATTGAATTTAGTTTTGCTGAAGAGCTCCCTTAATGGAGTCTTGTCCGTAAGAGAAATGCCAAGAATTTGTAGAACCTCGTATGTCGATCTATCCAGTTTCATATCATGTTGCATGATAGCTACAAGACAGTAGGCAATGATTGCTGAGTAGACTTGTATCTTTACAGCGTTCTCGGAAGTACCCCAAAATTTCTTTATTTTAAGGTGTTGCTTGAGCCATTTAAAGAACAGTTCCACTTGCCAACGATTCTTGTAAAGTTCCGCGACCTGTAAGGCTGGAATATGTTTTGTATTTGTAAGATAAATGAACTCCCTTTCGTCTTCTTCATCCCAAAACCTCACCAAACGAATCGTTTCAGGGTATGATTTTTGGGTATAGAAACCGGTAAGTTCAATCTCACAGTCTGACTGTATATTCTTAGGTAAACGTCGTTTCCATTTGAGTACTTTCGCCTTAATATTTGTTTTAGCCCGTACAACAAAAAACGAATCCATCATATGTATCTTATAAAGACGATGATAATCGTTATATGCACGGTCGAAAACATAGAAAGAGCCAGACTCATAAGGTATTACATCCATTGCCTTGACATCGTTTATCTTTGCTTCGGTTATATGGATAAAGGCAGGTACTTGAGTCTCTACATCATACAACGTATGGATTTTGACACCTCCCTTATGTGTACGGAAGTTTGCCCAAGGAAACAGTTTCAGACACAAGTCAATCGTTGTAGAATCGAAGGCATATACATTTCCGTTTAGTTTGAATATGTCATTTATTCTTTTCTTTCTGGCCTCGCTTATCATATAGAATGCGTAGTCCTCAAAGATACGGTAGTCCCGGTTCTCATTTGCTTTTGCAAGGTTACTCCGAGTGACATGTTTCCCAACCCCAAGATGGTAGCATTTCTCTTGATGTGCATTCAGCGCAACAATCAGATCACGAAGACTTTCGCGGTTACACAATTGTACGAACATCAAAGTAAGGAGTTGATTCCAGCAAGTAAAATGCTTAACATACTTGTTGCCATCATACTTCTTTACGATACGGAGAAACTTATAATTGTCTAAAAACTCAACCATTTGGGCGAAAACGTATTTGTCTTTATTCATATACAGCCTAAGTTAAGGCTGCAAAGTTATGATTTCAAATCGTTGCACAAGAAAGTCTCTTGTAACAAACTGTAATTCAATTATTTCAAAGAACTATTTGCGATTTTTAGTGGACAGTAATGATATATTCCAATGATTCAAGGCTCCATTCTTTTGCTGGCTTTTATATTGTTATCAAAAACGCATAAAGTAAATTTTAAAACCGTATTTTGTAATATTGTTACGGAAATATGTATTATAGATTTGCTCTATACGATTTTATTCTTATCTTTGCATCATATAACAGATAAATTCAACGAATATGATAGCAGAATTCACCATTGAAAATTTTTTCTCAATAAAGTCTCCACAAAAGATAAGCTTTGAACCTTCATCAGATAATTTTATGTCTGACGAATATTCATATGAAGTTAAGGATGGGATAAGATTGTTGAAATTGGGCATCATCTATGGTGCTAACGCTTCCGGCAAAACCAATATCTTGAATGCTGTGGAATTTTTCAGAATGCTTGTTCTTAGGATGCCCAAAGACCGAAATGACAAAACCGGGGTCGTTCCTTTTATGTTGGATGACATATCAAGGAATGAAAGGACGAAGATGTCTATGGTATTCTATATTAATAAGTCGAAGTATATCCTTAATTTTGAATTAGACGCAAAATATATCTATTCTGAGACATTGATTGTTTACGATTCCATTCGTCCTACCAAATTGTATAGCCGTAGTTATGATGCAACTACAGATTCCACAACAATAGATTTCGGCGTAAATCTGAAAATGCCACGGAAGAGCCAGGATGTGATTTCCGGCAACACTATCAATAATTGCAGTGTACTTGCTGCATTTGGTAAGAGTAATGTGGAACGCACCAAGTTGAACGATGTATATGATTACTTTGCCAAACAGGTAAAAGATGTATTGGCTCCTGGCATGCTGCTTTCAGGATATGTAAAATCACAATTAGATAAAGATGAAACAGGCGATTTGAAGAAATTCATTTTGAACTTTCTGAAAGCATCTGATTTCAACATAGAAGATGTCGTATTGCATGAAGAGGAAGAATTGATTACCCCTGAATTGGAGCAATTGATTCAAAATGCCCCTATTGATAATGAGGCAAAAGCTGAAATGCTTAGAAAAGGAAAAATCACAAATGCAGAATTGACATTCAAGCATAAGGTTGGCGACAAACTATACGATTTGTCTGAAGAATACGAATCCAATGGTACAATGAGATTTTTGGGGATGGCAGTAATTCTGAATTTCTTATTGAAGACCAACCGGTTTGTGCTTATTGACGAAGTCGAGACAAGCATCCACTATGAACTGCTGGCTTATTTTATAAAAGTCTTTTTAGCGAACAGTGAAGGAACATCCCAAATGTTGTTGACAACACACGACATCAATCTTCTTAATGAGGATTTCATTCGACGTGATACGATATGGTTTACCGACAAAGACGAATATGGTGAGACTAAAATAGAACGTCTTTCATCTTTAGGCCTACACAAGAATCTTTCCCCGTATAATGCTTACAAGCAGGGGAAATTGGTAAAGTTGCCGTTCTTAGGTAGCCAGTATATTAACCTAAATGACTAATGATATGGGGCGGACAGTAACAAAAAGTATCGCCATCATAGGCGAGGTAGAAACCGAGTGGTTCTATTTCGATTCTCTGAGGATCGCATGCCGCTATCCTTTCAAGGTCGCTCCGGATTTTCCACAGCATAGCGACATCAATCATATTCTAAAACTGGTAGAATCCTATTTGAACAAGCAATATGACTTTATCGTATGCCTTTTTGATATAGACCGGCTGTATCAATATCCTTCCGAAATGCAACTATACCAACGAGCAAAGAAAGAGTATAGCAAGAAGAAATATGCCGGAAAGGTTATGTTTGTAGAAACGAATCCTTGCACGGAATTCTGGTTTCTTCTACACTTCTTGCCTAATGTGGTTTGTCGGCGATATGAGAGCTATGAGCAACTGCTTCCCGAATTGCAGAAATATATGCCTGGGTATGAAAAGACAAAACGATATTTCATACGCACTAACCTCTACAAGTACTTGATTGAGAATGGTAATTTGGAACGTGCTATGTCAAACTCAGAGAAACTGTGCCAACTTTGTCAAAAATCACCAGAAGATTTGAAGGCATATTCAGAAATACATAAAGTGATAAAATTACTAAATATATTAGGTTCAATGTGAATAATCAAACATTTATAGGCAATAAGCATATGGGATTAACATACAGTAGATTTTTTAAGGTAAAGCACAGGGATTTCCTTCAAAAAGGAGTATATAATGCTTTTTTGGATCAGGATTCCTTACTTCATATAGACCCACTTCTTCTTAAAGGAAGTGAGATACCCGAGTTTACGAATGCATATACAGAGTTCTTCAATTACTTTAGATTATTTATTCCTCTAGTGAAGGCTTCAAAAGCAGATAATCTTCATGACCCATTCTTTAAAAAAATGGTAAATAGATTCACCTTCAAGGAAATTCCAAATACAGGATTGGGATTTTCGAAAGGTAATACAAAAGGAAGAGGTATTAGCGGTGCCCTTTCCATACAACTCGCTCATAGTGCATACACCATCATAAACGCAGGTCTTGAAGATCCAGAAATATTTGGTTTAATGCAATTAATAGAGGACAATATGGCAGCTGATAGAATCAGTGATATGACTATTGCCATCCTGCAAAAGCATTTCTTAGAGTATACACAACGGATTGCACAAGAAATGGGACTAACAACTCACCCCTACACATTTGAATACGGGCTTGTATTTCAAGTTCCCTATTACAAGGGAAAACCAATTCATTTTATTCCAGAATCATTTTTGGCAGATCTCCCTGTAGCTCATGATTTTGAAGATATAGATTCTGTATGTAATTACAATAATCGACTAAAAAGAAAAATTGCAGAACTAATTGGGATTAATTGGTCTGATTATAAGAACTATAAAAAAGATGATTGGAAGAATCTTATTATAGGTAATAAGGACTGCTATGAAGCAGCAATTAGCTTTTATAAAAGCCTCAATGCGGTTCCATATGATTTTGTCACAGATAATAAAAATCAGTATAGATATATATTGCTTCAAGAACTCTTAGACGAAATTCCATTCCAAAAACCAACTGAGTATGCGAACGAAGATGAAGAGGTTTACAAGCTAACGTTGGCAATGTGTTATCAGTTCAAACATTTAGTTGAGCACAATAGACTTTCTGAGTTATTCTATCGAAATAATCGGACTCCAGATGAAACAGACTGGCAACTTCTGTTATATACTGTAGCGGATACATATAAAATCGCAGGTAATCTAGACTTGGCTATAACACGTGAAGACAATCCTGGTGTAGGTGAGATTGATTTTCATATAACGAAAGGTTCAAAGGCTAATACTGTTATTGAAATTAAACGATCAACTAACGAAAATCTTATTCACGGATATCGTACTCAGTTGCCTGCCTACATGAAAGCAGAACGAGCAAAGACTGGCATTTTTATGATAATTATGGAAAAGGACAATATTGAAGAAATTAAGCAGAAATTTACAGAAGTTCAAAAGGATATGTTGGATAATGATGAGTACATACCTGAGATTATTTACATCAATGGTATGAAACAATATTCTGCAAGCAATAGAAACTACAAATTTCCAGAATTTACTTAAAATATGAAAAAACAAACAAAAGAATTATTTGATAAGTTAAGACAAAATCTTCCAACGCCACAAGAGAAGATCTGTGAGTTTACATTTTATGATCCTATAGGCATACAAATCAATGAAGCTCTCGAAAATCTAAATATTCTTGAAGTAGAGTTACATGATGTAATCATGAAGAATGTTTTCAAAGGTATCGATTATTATTCCATTGTAGGATTGGTACCAATGTGGGTTCGCAATGATGGGCATAGTCAAGAGGGATGTCTTTCTAAAGAAGATTTTGAGACACTTGTACAAGCTAATGATAATGAACTCACTCATAGGCTTCTGTATTATTATGATTGCGAAATGTTGATGTCTTCTTTTCAAAATAGAACATCTGTATTAGTTAGGCTGATAAATAAAATATATGAAATTCTAACGCCTAATTTATCCCGTGATATTAAAGAATATGATGATGTGGCTTTCGGAATAGGTACACAGGGTATTGATGTTTATACATATCTCAACTCACTTATTATAACCCTTGCTTCAAGTTTTGATATCATAACTAAGGTAGCCTACGAATTGCAAGAAATGTCTAATGTAAATTTCTTGTCTTATCCTAATATGAAAAGTGCAAACATTACGTATGGTAAACGCAAGTGGCTTGGTGATAATTTAATGGTAGAGAATACACTATTTGCAAAAAAGGAAGCTGTATGTATTCGAACTATTGAGAGTTTACGTGATGAAATAATCCATAATGGCTCGCTTGATTTTCATTATGCCCTTTATCATGGATTGATTAATGATAATATTGAGCAATGGATCTTTTTCCCTGATTTAAATGAAAGTGGAACTTTAAAGAATATAAAAGCACGTAAAAAATTCTATCCTGATTGTACTCGTACATTCAACGTGATGCTTCCTCCACTTTTACTTGAGGTTGTAGGGTGCTTGGAAAAAACTTTAAATGTGTTGATATCAGCCTTTGATTGTCCTCGTACTGACAAACAAAATTTTCTGGATTTTAAGAAAGAAATATTAGGCTGGCATGGGAAAACCAGTAATATAGAATTAAACAAATAATTTTTATGGCCATATTATCTTTTCAGGAAAAGCAATTAATTGAAAGAGTTTTCGGCATGGGCGGTGGATATGTATTGAACTTCACCAATCGGGAATTTGAAGAGTTTATGAAAGATGTTGTATCTTATAGCATATATCAAAAATACCCTGGACTATCTAAAGCAAAAATGCTTCGTCGATTTATTGAAGAAGAATCAGATACGTATGTTGGGAAAATGATAATTTTGCTTGTTAATTATATGAGAGAAAACTTATTAGACAAAAACATTTCTCAAGAAGACATTAACAAGCTATATGAATTGGGGAAAATAAAATTAGGCAAGGTTCCTACAAACCATAAAGCGCAAAAATCAGATGATAAGGCATATATAATAGACTTTGAGTACTTAAAAAAGGCATTGCTAGATATAGACAAGAAACAAACGCAACAACAAAAAGGATATGCGTTTGAAAGTTATTTGAAAGAGCTATTTGATGCTTTTGGTATGGATGCAAAACCGTCTTATCGTACAACAAATGATCAAATAGATGGAAGTTTCCTATTAAATGGTAATACTGTTCTTATTGAAGCTAAATACAGAACTAAAGAAATTACCAAAGATGATTTATTATTGTTTTCAAATAAAGTTAAGGCAAAATCACCATTTACGAAAGGTGTATTCATAACTCTCTCCAAACCATCAGATAAAACGCTGGATTATTTTTATGACAAATCTTCGAGAATTATCCTTTTTACGGTTGAAGAACTTTACTTATTATGTGAAAATAAAGGATCGCTCATTAGTATTCTAAATAAAAAATTCCGCTATTTGGAAGAAACTGGACATATATATCGGCATATTATGAATCTGTTATAGGATGTATGAAAAATTATTCATACATCCTATACACATTAGAAATTAAGTTTAGGCAACGTATTTACTATATCTACCGTTTGACAAGAGAGCATAATCACCGATAGGAGCAGGTCAAGGATATAACGAGGTTGTTCGTGTTCTTGTGACCAATCATTGGGGTCATTCTTGATTTGGGACGCTTTGTCGATAGTTACGGCATAACGTTCCATTATCCAGTCGATAGCAGACTTACCATTTACGATGTACTCGTAGGCTTTAAGTGGAATATTCTCAATAATGATATGGCCGTTGTAAATAATGGATTTCTTGTCAGCTATGAGTTTGCCGTTCTTATTACGCACTTTGGCAAAATGCATCTTTTCCACGGCAAAGTATTGATAGGTTTCATCCGTCCATTTACTATTCCAGATGTCAATGTCACCAATAACTTTTATCCCCAAAGACCGATGCGCAACCATCGGCATATTTGCATAAAACGGATAATCACCGTCTTGGCCTGTAATCTGCTCGTTAATGCCTTGTTCGTAGTTCAAATGCAGGTCGGCAAGTTCCTTTCCTGCTTTATAAAAAGCCATGAAATCCTGTACATTATCCACTATGGGAATGCGTGGCAATGACTTTTTCAAATCATCGGCGAAACGCTCACGGTATTGTTTGGAATGAAGTAACCCATACACATAGTAGAAAATATGTTCTTTGGTAATAGCTCGTAAACCACCAAAGCGTTTCCGCACTTCTTTCAAAATCCAGTCTGTGATGCCATCGTGACGAATATAGCGATTTGGTTCTGCATCATCGAAAAGTGAACCCTGTGGATTTTTGTTTTCTTCGTACCAATATAATGGGTAGAACTGACAATTAAATTGTAATTGATAATCAGGAATATAATGGGTAATTATGGCTGAGGCATCTTTATTAGACCCTTTGCCATTTACGCATAAAATGATTTTATCTGTATTCTGAGGGAATAAATCTTTACATTGTCCTGGACTTTCTATGAGACTTGGAGAATAATATAAGTTTGTCACACAAAATGGCCTATACGAACATTCCATAAGTCTTTCCCTTTCAAACTTTAGTAAAGTTCCGCGCGACAAGAAATTTCTTAATGAACGAGTCCAACTTACTTTAGTTGTATCAGTATCTATGAATGATTCGACAGACAGCGCTTTTTCTTGTGATTTAATTGTTTGAAATTCGCGGCATTGAGCATTGTAATTATTAATTAAGTAATTGATATTGTCGTCCAATTGAGAATTAGAAAAATTATTAACCCAAACATCTCGACCTGTGGCTACTGCTGGTCCATTATGATTAAAAACGCTAACACCTTTTTTATCAAACAGCGGTATTAGATTATCAAATACTCCATCACGTTGATTTATCCAATCAGCCTTATCATTAGGTGTGATGATCTGCCATTCCAATTTCTGCGAAGAAATGGAACGGAAATCTTTTACCAGTTTGAGCTTCTGCTCACGAGTGAGATAATCACCTATGTCATGATAATGGATAACTGCCTTTTGCTCTTTCTTTGCCGGATTTTTTACAAGGAAAGTTATGGCGATAGGAGTACGAGAACCGCTGCCAAAAATTTTGCCGCCCTCTTTACGGGATAATTCTCCGGAAGTGCGCTGATTTCCACGCAAATTCAGTACATAAACAGAGGTAAATTCCTCCTCTATACATCTGCGCATACCATCCTGACCGATACCGTCAAGCCATGCACCATTGCTTATGAATGCTACAATACCTCCTTCATTTTGTGGAATACGGTCAGAAGCCCACCGAAATGCTTTCACATAACTGTCGTAAGTTGATTTACTAAGTCCTGCTAAACTTCTTTTTGTATAAGTTTCACTCAGTCTCTTTTCCATAGCTGGATATACAGTATTTTGTGCATTGTCATTAGCCGATTTCTGACCGATAGAATATGGTGGATTTCCTACAATTACCCTAACGTGTGTAGCCATTTGCTTCTTAACCCGTTTGGAATTGTCTTGGAAGAACTCCGTGAAAAGCTCGTTGTGCTTTTTCTCTGCCAACTGGAAGGTATCAGTCAGACAGATTCCGCTATATGGCAGGTAAGTTTTACGACGAGTTATCTCATGGAATACCGATTCTATGTTCACATCAGCTATATAATAGGCCAGCAACACGATTTCATTGCAATGAATTTCATTAAGATACTTGCGCTCCATATCCTCCGGGCAGATAAGACCGGACTGCAACAATCTCGTAATGAATGTGCCTGTACCCACAAACGGGTCAAGTATATGTACATTATGTGCGGTCAACGAAGTGTTGAACTCCGCCTTAAGAATGTCATCTACAGAGCGGATGATGAAATCTACACACTCTACGGGCGTATAAACAATACCTAGTTTTTCCACTGTAAGCGGGAATGCACCCTTAAAGAATTTCTCATATAGGTTCTTGATGATGGTCTGTTTTCCCTCCAAATTATCAATGCCACCAACATTCATGCGTACCGATTTGTAGAATTTATCCAGTATCTCGGTATCTTTCTCGAAAGCCTGTTCTTGTAAGAGGTCTATCATGCGCTGCATGGAACGGCTCACGGCGTTGTTGTTCACGAACTGGTAATCGGCAAACAAAGCGTCGAACACCGGACGGGTGATGATATGCTGTGCCAGCATCTCGATGGCCTGTGCCGCATCTACTGACGGGTTAAGGTCGCGCTGTAGCCCCTTGAGGTATTCGTTGAACGCCTTTTTGTGTATGCCGGACTGGATAAGTTTGGATATGCGCTCGATGAACTTGTGCGCGATGAGTCCGATTTCCTTAGCCCAGTTCTCCCAATATAGGCGGTCGCCGCACTTTTCCACGAGCTTGGCATACATACCGTCCTGCAACTCGCCGAATCTGAGTTCCAACTGGCGTGCGATTTCTGCATTCTCCAGCTCCCGTGCCTCACTCTCTCCCTCTTGAAAGCCTAATCCCGGCCTGCCGATAGTGACTGACGGAGTGTAGGACTGTTTGTTTGGTTTCTGCTTGTTGAGCGCAATCTTATTCACCATCGCATTGAAACGGTCGTCGTGAGAGCGTAGCGCGTTCAGGATTTCCCAAACTACATCAAAGGTCTTGCTATTATCAAGTGCTTCTTCTGCTGAAACACCAGAAGGCACGACAATAGGGATGATGATATATCCGTATTTCTTCTCATCGAGCTGTCCCTTGTGGAAAGTACGCATCACACGGCCAACAGACTGTACCACATCCACCTGTGAATTACGGGCAGAAAGGAACAGTACAGCATCAAGCGACGGTACGTCTACACCTTCGGACAAGCAACGCACATTGGTCACCACCCGACACTCTCGGTCATTGTCCGGCTCATCAGACAGCCATTGCAGAATTCCATTTCGTTCCTGTGAGTTCATAGAGCCGTCTATGTGTTTTGCGGTTATCGAAACGGTATGCGATAGGCTTTCCGCATCCAGATTTTTGTCGTACTTTTCCGATATTTGCGGCAGTACGGAAGCAACATATTTGGATGCGATGCCCGTCCTGCTTGCGCTCTTGTCAATGGACGAACAGAACGCCACAGCACGGCGCATCATGTGTGGATCGGCATCCCATGTGCGATGATCATCACCCTGTATCATCTTTGAGAGGCCGTTGATCACACCGATAAGTTTGGACGTATCATCAAAATTCAGTTCGGTGGTCGTATCGGTGATGTCCCGCTTTATATTATCAGGCACATCGTTTTCACCGACAGTAAGGACAAGCACCTTGTAATCGGTCAGCAGCCCGTTCTGTACGGCATAGGAGAAATTCACACGATAGAACTCTTCTCCATAAAGTGCCTTGTCGTCCATTGAGCAGAGGATACAGTCCTTTTCAGAAGCCTTTACTTTGGCCGATTCACCGTACAGGCGCGGCGTAGCGGTCATGTACAACCGTTTTCGACCTTTCACATTGTCATCGGAGTGTATTTTAGTGAAATTGCTCTCGTCCTTATCAGACAGTTTTACACCCGTAGTGCGGTGTGCCTCGTCGCAGATAATGAAGTCGAACACACCATATTCGCCGTTTGTTTCGGAAAGTATTTCCTGTTGTGCCTCTGACACGGCATCAATGGACTGGTATGTGGAAAACACTACCACCAGTCCATCATGGCTGCGGTACTTCTTCAGTTGCGAGGCGATGGACTTCGGATTGGTAGATGCAGGTACGGCAAGGTCTACCACACTGTCATCTGCATCATCATATTTGTTTTTCTGTATCTTACGCGAAGCCTTGGAATCCGAACAGATACAGACCGCCTTTATGGTTTTTCCCGCATCAGCTGACCATGCGTTGAGTGACTGACCCAGCAGAGCGATGGACGGAACCATAAACAACACCAGCCCCTTGCCGTTCAACAACTGTTCGGCGATAAGCAACGAAGTATAGGTTTTTCCTGTACCGCAGGCCATGATGAGCTTACCACGGTCGTTTCCCTCTGTAATATAATGCATGTATGCCTTGGATATGGCATCGAGTTGATGTTTGCGCGGTTTTTTGCCTTCTATGAGTGCTGAGTTTCCCGTAAGACCATCCAACAGCTTTTGCCAATCCACTGGGGATGAATTCAGGTCGGCCATGCCGACACGTGTCACTGGCGGTTCCTGATTACGGATGGCTTCCTCGGCATTGCTCCCCCAATGACTGGTAGTAGAAATCCATACGCGATTGGAGAAACGGGTTGTTTGAAATGTAACCTCATTTGTAAATGTGCGGCTGGAGGTGGCAAGGAACGAATCCACGGCAGGCTTGTCTATTGTGGCATCCTCGGCATAACACTTGCACTGGATGGCCCAATAGTCGCCCATTTCTGTCTTTGCCACAAGGTCTATACCTGTGTCTGTACCTCCGAAATCCTTACGTCCCGGAAACTCCTCCCATAGCCAGACTTTTTCCAACTCGTTGTAACGTGGGTCTGTCAGCAACCATGAGCGCATCAGTCGCTCGAACTTTGTACCTTTCTCCTTTTCCGTGAATGATTCGGTACGGAATTTATGCAGTATCTCCTTGAAATTCATCTCTTGATAAGAGATAAATGCAAGTAAAATCACATTTGAAAATCAGTATGTTCTGTACCTATGAGAATTTGATTGGCTCAACAGGCGGATAGTTTTAATACAATTTATGGCATTATCAACAAGTTGTTTATGCTTATTCTTCAGTATTTTGTGTACCTTTGCATCATAACTATAACTCTTATCAAGAGATTCGGCTTTTTACTAAACAATTTTCATGCCTGTCCTGTTATAAGTCTTTCAGAATAAGTCCGTTCGCCTTATCCACCACATTCGTGTCAAGCGAAGCAAGATAGATGCGTGTCGTTTCTTCTGAATCGTGCCCCATACCTTCACTAATGACTGCAAGAGGGATATTTTTGCTTTTAGCGATACTTGCCCAGGCATGTCTTGCACAGTACATGCTCAACGGATGAACCAAACCGACTAAACGGGCTATCTCTTTCAATGCAATGTTTACACGAGAGATGGCATTTCTGTACTGTATCCGTTCATCGGTACATCGGGTGATTATTGGCAATAGATATTGCATGTCAGAATAACTTTCATACTTATTTACAATCTCTCCCATACACTTTTCCCATTTAACGGTGAGTTGCCGGCTAGTTTTTTTTCTCCTGTATGTCAGAATACCATTTTTCAAATCCGATTTTCTCAGATATGCCATATCAACAAATGACATTCCACGGGTGTAGAACGAAAAAAGGAACATATCCCTTGCATAATCAAGATGCGGCTTCAATGTCAGATCAAGTTCCTTGATATATTTGATGACTTTTAGAGGAACAGCACGTTTCACTGTCTTGTCAATGCCTGTATAAACATGTCTAAACGGGTACTTCTGTTCAATCAGTTCTTTTTCCACGGCACGGTTATACACGGCACGCAAAATACGCATATAAAATGAAACTGTGTTGGGACAGATTTCTTTGCTTTTCAGCCATGCCTCATATAGCATCATCATATCGCTATCAATTTCACAAAGAAGGATATCTTGTCCATAGCGAAACTTCATGAAACTGTTCAATGCCGCTGTATAAGTTTCTGATGTCCGTATTTTGTTCAATAATTCTAATTGTTTGATGATGCCCTGCATAAAATTAAAAAATGACTGTTCATCCACCCTGTTTTGAAAGGCAACTATAATATCATTCGCTGTATATGTACTTTTTCGGTTATCCAGTTGGTGGATAATCATGTCCAGCCGTTTCAGATCCCATTCCATGCGTTCCTGCAAGGAAAGGAGCAGATTGCTTCGCTCCGAACGACCGACAAAGATACAGCTTCCGGCTTCGTTCCATTCATCCGTAAATATCCGGTAATCCGTCTTTAGCTGACGGATTACACGGTTCTGGATAATCTGATAATAGATGGTTCCTTCCTTTCCCTCTATGGTGGAAGGTCTGAATTTTACTTTCACACTGGCCATATCAATCGGATTCAGATTTTACCTGTAATTTAAGTTTCTCCTGTATCAGGCTGTCGGAAACAGCTTTCAGCTCGTTTTCATACCCGTCAGCCTGTTTTCTAACCCATTCGATGGCCTTCTCGTCACGATGGATGTCAAAAACCTTGTTCAACCAGAGAATATCTTCCGAAGTACACCCACTCCAGGAACGGATGGCACGGAACTTCAGGGCATCGTCTGCATATTGCCGGTTAGACTGCCAAAGTCTGATATTTCCCCATAAGGACAGGCTGCATACCACGCCCATTCCGACTAAAAGAGAAAATACTTTACTTGACCTGATGTCAAAACTATGCCGGTGAATATGCCTTACGCATGTTGGAATCACTTCTTCTGCCTGTCCGTCAGTAGGTGTTCCGGCTTTCTGTTCCAGTTTCCCGTTTATCATCTCAATCTTGTTCTTGATTTCTTCAAACAAAACATATACATTGTCTTTTTCCATACTTTACCATCTTATTTTACGTTGGATTTAGTTAACTTTAATCTTTCTTTAGCAAAGGAAAGAGAGATACGTAAAAGTGTTATCAATGAGCTTAACGAACTAGTGAAAAAATATGGTGCTATCTTATCTGATAAGAGTTTTTTTGAATGGTTCACCAGTTTAGACACTAAAGATATCATTATAGGATCTGAATACATAGAGCAAGTAAAAGGCATTGTAGACCAATTTGCTAAAATTGTTGCAACAAAACATACTGAATTAATAGAGGAGCTTAAATTGAAAATAAATGATCTCAAGTTATCTATTGATAATTGGAAAGCAAAAGATACGGAATACCAGCAAAAAATTGATGCAAAGAGAGAAGAATTGGAAACAAAGGGTATTCCTTTTGATCTTGGCAAAATAAATAAAATAATAAATGACAGCATGACTTATGCCAAGAAACTCAAGGAAATAGAGGATAAAGAAAAAATATTGAAGGAGAAGCTAAAAGAAAGAAGAGAATTGGTTAAAGAACGAATATCGATATCGTCTACACGTAAAATGACTCATGATGTATTTGCCACAACTATTAGTAACAGTCTTAAAAATAATGTTGATGAATTTTTTATAACACTAAAGTATGCTGAAGAAAAGTACACGACAACATTTAGAGATTTATTATTGGGGATTACTCAATGGAGAAAAACAAAACTGGATGCTATTCTTAAAAATGTAACACCGCTCAAACTCGCAGAATTTGCGATTAAAAAAGATTTCTCTTTTATGGACAACTTGAAAGATGAAAATGGTAATAGCGTATTTAGTTTGGAAGACAAAAATGTTTTTTTAGCCAAATGCCTAGAAAATTATCGGTATGAAGAGTTTGAAAGTGAATTTTTTGATGACCTTCCGACAATTACTGTTGCCAAGAAAATTACAGATGACACAGGTGTCGAACGGTATATTACACGTTCCTTGTATCAACTATCAATGGGACAACAACAATCTATCCTTTTAGCAATATTATTACAATCAGATAGTAAAAAGCCATTATTGATAGATCAACCTGAGGACAATCTGGACAGTGAGTTTATCTATAAGTCGATTGTACGTAATCTTCGCAGAATAAAAGAGTATAGGCAAGTTATTATAGTTACTCATAATGCAAATATTGCCGTTTTAGGAGATGCAGAATTGATAATCCCATTAAAAAGTACACACTCCAATTCTATGATAATGGATCGTGGATCAATTGATAATGAAAAGACGAGAGTTCTTTGTTGTGAGATTTTGGAAGGTGGAAAGCGGGCTTTTAAAAAAAGGCAGGAAATTTATAATATTTAAATATAATCTTATTTTAACGAGGGCACGAGTCTGAGTTTGCCCTCGTTAATTTTGTTATAGAATTTGTTTTACGCATTAGATTAGCAAAATCACATGATTAGTGAATCATTACCATAAATCTGACTGGCAGTCATAATTGACATATAGTTACAAACAAGATAGAGGTAAAAAATGATGAAAAGATTTCTGGGCTTAATATGGTTTCTCGTAAGAACAGCACGCTCAGGGTGAGTCTTTTATTTTATAGTGATATATCTTATTACTCTAATAAAACGAGATTAGATACTGTTCCAAAAATGTATTTGGAAAGTCAACATCCGTTTGCTCCCTTTATACACCTTTTGAAACAGTATCATTTTTTCTAAAAAATCATATCTTTTATGATATAGCTTCTAAAAAATTAAGTGCAGTCTGTATACGGTCTTTACCGGGGAGATCAAGAAGCACAAGACCGTCAAAACTGAAGATATTTTCAGCATCCCTAAAACCAACAGCATTTCCTTCAGTATCTGAAATAACCTCAAAACGATTTTCAAACTTTCTCGCAACCTTCTGTCTTTTATCCTGTATGCCAATCTTCCAGCCTTTTGGATAGCATTCCATATACATGGCATCAGAATCCGAACCCTCAGTCCTTATGTACAATGCCCCATGTTCTGTATTGTCACTCCAATCACTGAGTTCATATTCATTACTTCCTTTTGCTTCATAGAGTTTACGTACAGTGTAGGCATATGGGTCAGTATTATAACCCTGCCATGGTTTCGTTTTTGAAGATTTAATGGTCCACACAGTAAATTCATTATCTACATCATGCCTGAAATAATGGCGCATCACACCTTCGTTATTTGCTTCTACAAATTCTTTATAGTTCATCATATAATAGGCCATGCTGTCATAAAAATAACATATAGGACTATCACCGTTCATCAAATGCGTAAAAGCTTCAAGAGCATTGTCAAACCCTCTGTCATCTTTACCTATAGTAAAGATATAATCCCATCTTCCCGTCATACCGTAGAACCAACAGTCCACATATGGTCTGATACCCTTGAAACCGCAGCTTGCAAGTCTCTGGATCCTTTCTGTGTCACTTATGGCCCAGAATTCATAGAACCTTTTAATGTAACTTTCCGTATCAGTGCAACTTACAATGGAAGGCATCAGAAGCCCGAATGAATAATAAAGAGGTCGGCATGTAGACAATTCCCTGATAATATCGAAATTTGGCGTACCATACAATCTGGCTTTAACTCGTTCATCCTCAAGCGATTTATCCGTAGTTTCCAGCAAAGTCTCAAACATATTGGCTGCAGCAGAAAGTTTATTCGAAATAACGTCTGCTTCATGGAAATCCGACAAACGGGCATTTGCTCCAACCTGATATCCATTCGTAAGACGCTGTCTCATACCCCTTACCCAACCGGTCATAACACGCAAGTAATCTGTAGAAGCTACCATGTCAGAATTCGGCAGCAGTTCCTCCGGATGAGAAAGCATCCACTGTAAGAAACTCCACAGGACTATCTGATATGTAATATCCATATCAGTCCCCATTTCCAGACATGTTGAAACAAGGTCTATATTACAGTCAAACAGGTTGACCTTATGTCTCTCCACCTCTTTCTCCAGACGTTCGGTAGAAGAAGTTGCAATAAAATAACGCGACATGAAAGTACCAAAATCCCCACACTTACTGTAGATATCCACAAGAAGATCAAGAATCCTGAACAGTTTTATCACATTCTCCTCCTCCTTATACACTTCAATCCTTGAACTGTCTATTTCATGAGCATAAAGATCCTTCATGTTTTTCAGTCCGCTGTTCTTGTAAACAGACTCTGCATCCGGCATAGCGGCAAACATAAGGAACTGCGACACATAGTCAAGCAGGTTCATAAACCATTCATCAATGGACGGATACAGGATTTTCTTCTTTTCCTCCTCGCTTTTTGCATTCCAGCATTTGTATGCTCTCGGCCAGAGTATATCACACCAGTCATGTTCTATTGAATATTCAAAGTATTCTTCCAAGGTAGGCGTATCCGGTATCCCTGGAATATTCCTGAACGGATACTTTACGTCCTTGAAATTTTTACCAAGAAAATCTTCGAATTCCGCTTTCCAGTTTTCGAATGGTGTAAGCAGTTTACCTCTGGCATTCATCTTGACATACAAGTCATCATTTAGGTCCAAGTTCTCCATGTCAAGGCTCTCAAACTCAAAAGGAGAATCATTGAAGAACGTTTCCGCCATATCCTCTATATGGTCTTTATATCTCTCAGAGCCAAGTAAGGAATCAGCCTTGTCAAGAAATTCAAGCATGGAATTTATAGAAGAATCCAGTTTCCAGGATTCAGAAAACCATCCGGGAACATTCTTGATGTAATCGGATATCGGGGCTCCAAGATTTTCCGGCAGTTTGAATTCACGCATAAGTTTGCAGAACTGTTCTGTTGACGGACGTGAAGTATATGTAAGCGGCTTCAGACAATCTGAATATTTAAGGTCGCACTTCTGGTTCAGCAGCCAACCTATAAGAGCAAGCGTGGTAAGCCTCTGCTGGCCGTCCACCGGCTGAAAATACGATTCAGACGGTTTTGTCATATCCGTAGAGCCATATATGAAATGTAGTTCACACGTTTCACGGTTCAGCAGGGCATCAAGCAGTTTCTTGATGAACTTGTCACGTTTCTCGAAGTTCACATCCGCCCCCTGTACGTAGTCACGTTGAATGATAGGGATAGCCACACCGTTCCTGCCGGCGAACTTATTGTATTTTTCAGTATTCTTGTTGAGCATATTCTTGTTTATTTTGAGGTGTAATAATTATATACGTCATTAATGACTCTAAAATAGTTGTTCCTGTCTTCTGGACGCCATAAGCGCATATCACCAGGAGAGCATCTTGAATACTCTTTACAGAACACCTTACGTGTTGCCGGTGGCGCATAAGTACCATTGGTCTTGGACGGATTGGAAACGTCACAGCTGTCATGACGGTCCATAAGGATAGAGCGTTTCCTGTCCAACAGATAATTCTGCATTGCCGAATTTGTTTCTTTGTCAACCAGGGCCAGATTCCTGATACTATGCATCTCTTCCGGTTTTATCCCAGCTAGATCTCCGAAAAATCGGTCCAAGATTATGGCATTTCGGCTCAGTTCGTTATGGTTGTAATCATCGGAAAATATTTTTTTATCAGATGTAAGAGACTTCAAAACACTGATAGCCTTCTCTACTTCCTGTTTCTTATCGGTTATTCTCCTGTCCATGGAATCAGAATCCGGACTATCAGATACATCATTTTGGAGCAAGGCACGTAATTCAGCATCATCAAGTTTGTTGAAATCCTCACTTCTCCTTTCAAACCACATTCTGAAATCCTCGAAACCAATGTCGGATGTAATGTTCTGCGGATGGATATGTTCAAGTGATGTCACATTGAATATCTCAAACAGATGAAAAGCAAACCTCTTTTCCTCTGTATTATCATTGATTGCTTCCTGTACATTGAGCAGTTTTAATACTCTTATTATGGCATCGTTGTTTTCATCATAACGGAGGCTTTCAAGAGTAATACCCTTACCCAGTCTGACCAGTCTGCCCACCTCCTTTTCAAGTCTGCCGGTAAACTGCGGTCTGTCTATAGGAGTTCCGTTTTCATCAACAGACATCTTATAGATATACTCGACGAAATCCCTGCGTTTCCGTTGCTTTCCGACTTGCAGTATACGGCAAAGCCCTATCAGATGATACCAATGCCTGTTAGAGTACCAGTTCGATACAAGATTGAAAATTATCTGTATTCTTTTCCATACGTCCTCTACCGTATCACTGCTATTGTCATTCCTCCTCAGATATTCATTGATTACCTGATAATTGAAGTCATCCCTGGAATTCTTGGATTCCTTGCGTTCCACAGGCCTGTTGCCATTCTCGTCAGTCATTTCATTGTTCAGTCTGTCTGCCACAAAATCCAGAACAAGTTCCATGTGAGACAATGTTCCGTCATTTGCTTCTGCCAGCATCGACCATAAATAAGGGTTCTGTAAAGCATGCTCCATTGCGTCCCACTCAAGCGCTCTGCGATATGATGCACCCCTGCTGTAATGCCCGGAAGAATTTGTATTCCTTTCCTGTAGCAGCAAAGCTTTGACAAGTTCCGTCGAAGTCAGTGGAATTTTGCCATAGTTCAGTTCACGGAAAGCTCTGTGAGCTTCCTTGCTGCCGATTTCGTACCATATTACTCGGACATCGTTTTGTTCCTCGTCCTCATCCGGAGGCATAGCAAAGATATCCCGGATTTTTCCCTTATATCTGTCATGCCCGTCCCTAGAAAACCAATCTACAATTGTAGAATACGCTTTCTTCACATAGAAATTGTCTATGTTGTCAATATATTTCTTATCATCCTCCATGAATTCAAGTTTGGCCAGATATTCATTCTGTATATCCCTGCTGGGGAGAGAGAACTCATATACGGGGTATTTATAATCACTGTTCTCCGACAGATAATGCATAAGGATATATATCGTTGTAAGACGTTGCTGGCCATCGACAACAAAATATGTATCTGCATTCTCCGGATGACTTACCACTGTAATGGGCTGAAGACAATAGTACGGTTCACGACCTTCGTTATTACGGTTTCTTTTTGATTTCAGAGATTTTACGAAATCCAGCAGGTCATCTAGGAGTTCCTCTACCTGGCGTGATTCCCAACGATATCCGCGCTGATACGGCGGTATAATGAAATGCATTTTTAGCAATTCATGAAACGGTTTTGGTACAAGAGACATATAATATAGTTTTTAATAGTTGATTATTTATTTGATCTTATGAATTTATTTTTATATTAATACTTAGGACTATATAATCCTATTTTGTCGTTCAAAAATTGTATAGAACATATTTTGTTTATACCCAATCGTGTTGCCAATGTCCGCCATTCCTTGACGGCATCTACAGCTTCGCTAATGATTTGCTTGGCTGTCTGTTTCTGGAGCATATATTCCTCACAGGAATTCAGCAATTCATTCAAATCCGATTTATTGGTATAGCTGTTAATTAACAGACTCTGATACTCATTCAGCGTTGGATTCATATCGTAAGCCGGAGTCAAAGTCCACCCCTTGGCAGTTAGAAGAAAACCGTGATTGCGGAAATGGTCATCGCTATTCCCAATGCAGATATTGAATGCAACCCTGCGATACAGTTCTTGCAGATTATCCTCCACGTTGGTACAGTTCTGAAGTATGAAATCGACAATATCCAGATAGCCATGGCCGGTATTGGCATTATCACCATCATTTAAGCCCAAAAGAGTCATAGCTGAAGCAAAGTGTATGCGTTTACCGTCTTCCTTCCTGTCAAATCGTCGGGAAAGCAATGTATGATATTTGTCGTTTGTGAAGATTACTCTTGTCTCTGCTGCGTGTATGCCGGCCTTCTTTGCCAATAGGTGTGAGAAATGTTCCCAAAGCCCAATATCATAATCATCTTTGCGGGACGGGAACTTTGCTATATTCAGGATCTTGTTCTCATCAATTACGCTTGCCTTTGGACGCGCCCCGCCAAGGGATGAACCAGGCTGTACCAGTTGAGCAATCCAACGCATTTCAGGTAACCTGTTCTCATCTTCACTTTTCTCTATTTCGGAACTAGCTGCAATCAACTCACGAATATCTGTCAGTGGTGGTATGCGCAAGATTTCGCTTGCATTAATATAATCTCCATTTATAGACTCCTTGAAACGGAAAGCACCCATTCGGAAAAAATCATCAATACCATTCAAAAAATCAAAGGAAGACAATCTACGTACAGGTCGCCTCTCTTCCATCGCTGCAATTTGTTCATGTCGCAACAATAGCGTTCGTCCCCAACGATCCGGCAAAGCATCCGAAAAACATCCGAACATATCTTTCTCCGGTTGCGTATATTGTTGTCCCGGATAACTATTGAGGTCATCACTCAAGAACAAATCTCCGTGTTTCTTCAGCCACTCATCTGTAAAGGTAAAACAATAGCTGTCCGAGCCACGAAAAGATTCATAGACTAACTCTCCAACAAATTCTGTTTCCTTGAGCCAATCAAAATCGGCATAAACATATAACGTCTTCATCATTTACACCTTTTTTGAGGCACGTTCCCTATTCTTCAAACTTAAATCCTGCAAAGTTTTTCCTAACTTATCTTCTTTGGCCAGCCACATAATATCATCGTCAAGCTGCAAAGCATATAACACTCGCAAATAGATCCCGATTGCTACTGTCGGTACACCTTTTTCTATTCGGGACACAGTCAACGGAGAATATGTGGCACGTTCAGCCACCTGAGCCACACTCAGATTCCTGCGCAAGCGGGCCAGTTTAATTTGCTCTCCCACAACCGACATTTTCTGCTCCAACTTTCGGGGCAACTTAGTTCCCATTGTATTCTTTGACATATTAACTCATCATATAATATGCAAATATACTACTTTTTATCTATTTAATAATGTATTACAGGTAAAAATCTCAAGAATAGAAGATGTGATATTTAGTGGTTCTACACTTTTTCAAGCGAATCAGAATTCCTTTGTACACTTTTCCATCAAAATTGAAGCTTGAAATCTACACTTTTTTATGAAATCAGCAACTTTACTTTATCCCCGTATTCATATATACGTTCATTAAAGTAAAGTCAAAATAAGGGAAGAAAAGAGATGGCTGTGCTATGGCTAAATGGTTCCAGCCATTTTATCTTTTGGCTGCAAAATTTATGGGTGCTCCTGGTGCTATTAAACCCGAGCAAAACATCTCTTCAAGCAGACGCAATATTCCACAATTGGAACCCCAAAATATCCGTGAATCCATCCTCGATTTTACAGCCCGTCTGATACGATTCTGATATACTGCAAGCCTCCGGTAAAGTGCTGTTATTCTGGCTAAACATGGCTTGACGACGCCTGGATTATTGCTTGTACCATCGTCGCGTCCAGATTGCCCTGGATTTGCAATACTGTCCCTATCTGCGTGCGCATCTCTATGCTCATCGGACCGAATTCGTGTCCTGACTCTGTCTGTTTTCCTGCTTGTCAGCATCGGTTCCTGGCAACTATTGCCACGCACCAGCTGGAGAAACTCTCCTGCCGCCCACTCACCGGCCTCAACCTCGGTATATCTGCGTTTGCTTTCATAAAACCGCCACTCGGATATCCCGATTTCTTTCAGACGGCTCTTGTATGTGACTCCATGCTCATTGTGATATTGAACTATATCTACGATTTCTTCTCGTGTAAGCATTTTTTGCGTGAAGATACTTCGCATGGAATAAATTCGCTATATGCGCTTCACCGGTTGCCTACATTCCTTTGTGAGCATTACCAACATTAAAATCCTACCGAAACCTATGCTAATTCAGCATAATATTCCTCATTTAAAACCAACTGATAAATATCCGGATTTTTGATCAAATCATTTACATATTTAGAAGGGAGACAAATGCCATATCCCATAATATCATATCTTCCGCCATCTGAGCCGCCTTGACTATCAAATGGAATTTGAAATACCGTTCCAACAACATAACCTTCATTGTTAATAACAGGACATCCACTATTTCCTCCCTTTACTCTAGCTGTAATGACAAAGAAGTCAAGTTTTGACATATAAGAGCCAACTTCTGCAACAATTTGTCCTATGGATGCTTTTTGCCTTCCCTGTACATAACTAGCCACCGTTGCTGTTTCAGAAATAAGGACGGGATTAAGTCCAGGAATGGGAGGATACCCCATAGTTAATACATCGTTTAATATAAAAGGATCTTTGAGTTTAAAGGCTTTGATGTTGATCGGTACATTTCTTGATTTAATAATTGCGAGATCATAATCATTTAAATCTTCTCCTTTTGCGTACCAAACGGATTCTAATTCAACAGGACTATTATCTGGATAAAGAATATTAAAATACTCCAATCCTTTCACGCAGTGGGCAGCTGTTACAAACATATTATTTCCTATATAGTAGCATGTGCCCATATCTTCATCTCCAGTAGACCTATTTTTCCCGACTATTGGCAGGACAGAATTCTCAAAGTATCTTCTTGTATAAGCAAATCCGCGATACTTAAAATCATATAGCCCATAGACTAATTCTTGAATAAATTCTTCTGGATTTGAAGAGTTGACACTATCAACAGCAATGTATTGAGGATCAATTTTTAAAAAAGAAGCCTCTTTAACTTTTATCAACAGATTATCATCTTCCATCTGTTCGCATATCTTTAGGTATTCTTTTCCTATTGACATGTTTATTAAAGACATTCCTATTCCACGACTATCTGGCTCAGAAAAGCCAGGAATTGTCTCAAGAAATTCCATCAACGATGCAGAATTCTTATCTTTGTTTGGAAATTGATGAAAGAAATCGTATATCTTTAACTGTTTTCATTCTATGAATAATTAATATTAAATTAGACTCTTATAATAATCTGCTATAGCTTTCATGTATTCCTCTGTCAGCTTTGGATTTTCAGACCGGACTGTATTCTGCTGGTAAAGAGCTGAAATTTGGTCAATAGTTTTCATCAGAATTTGTGTGGCTTCTTTTATCATATCTGGGAGTTGTTCGTTTATTCTGTTGTTTTGTGAATAGAACTTATTTCTTGAATTGGATGTTACAAAGTGTCCATCAACCATATCTGGACTATAAATAATCACATCAGCAGGTTCTCCATTGACAGCAGTATAATAAACACTACTCCTTAAATCCCAAGGACCATTATGAACATACTCATTTCTGAATGTTTCAAACTTCCTTATTACTTCAGGATCTGTAAACAGCAATCCATTTTGTTTGAGAGATGGATCGATATTCTTAATATTAGGTTTATACATAGCCCTTTCTTTTTTGCAATGCATTTCCTTATACTTAGTGAAATCATATTGATCAAACATAAATTGCTCAACAGCTATTTTGGATAGAATATCAAAAATTGAAGTGAAAGATACAAATATACTATTTAACAATACATGAGCTTGTGTTTCGCGTTCACCTCCATGTCTTATTTGCAAAACGGATTCACATTCCTTTTTTATATAATCACGTTTGGCTGTTTTAATACGTTGATATGCAGCCTTTATTATATAATCATATAAAACCATTTTATTATTTCTACTATAATATTCCGAACAAAAAGATAATAATTGAATTATAATTTTATGTATTTCAATACACTTAGAATCCTTATATATTTTAGTTATTTCTTTTATTTTTTCTAACTGTTGTTCAGAAATTTCAAAGCGGTCTTTTTTAGAGTTTTTTAAGTTATTTTCTATTGTAGGTTGAACATTATTTGAAAACATATTTTGAACAGAAATATTTAAATAAGTCTTCTGTTCATGGTTTTCAAACTCAGCAGTACAAGTTTTTATATATTCACCAACTCCATAACATTTATTTGGTATTTTTTCTAATTGTTTTTGAGTATTATCATCTGTTACATTATCATTATCCGTTGTTGTATTTTCGTTTCGCAATGAAACAAAACCAACTACATTTTCTATTGAGGACTCTTCTTTTAACATCTGGACAATCTGTAAAATCATTTCATATTCTTTTTTTGAAGAATCATATTTTATGTCCCCTAATCGTATATTTGCAAACTTTAATATATAATCGTATAAATTTGATATATATATATTCTTTCTTTTATGCCAATACTCCATTTGAAGAGATCTTATTCCATGGATAACTTTATTCTTTTCGGAAATATCCAATTTATCCAACTCATTAACCACTGCCTGTAATTTTTCACCTTGTCTTTTACTGATATCAAGATAATCTTTTGTATAATTGATATCATGAATATTTTTCGTTGAAATATTTCCAGAAATATTATCACTAATTTTTTTATTATCCTGCTCAAATTTCACAATAATCAGTCCAATTATAGCCACAACAATGATAAAAGGTAACAACTTGTACACCAATAATGCAATAATTGCCAGTATATAGTAGAAACTTTTCTTCATTCGTTTAGTTACATCTTTCTTTCAAGAAAGTGCAAATATATGAATAATAATAAATAAAACAAATTATTTTTTAAATTAAAATCTTCTCTATTTTCAGTAAAGGAAGTTTAACTTTTTATGTAATTTTTTAAATCAGATCTTTTAATAGAAGTATTAGTACTCGAGATTATGATTCTACATATTTAATGAAAGCATCAGAAGAGACAGCCTATACTTGTGAGTGGCACTCCAAAAGTTTTTGTCCAACTTTTTTTTGGGGGGGTATTTCACCTGTCAGACATCCTCTAAATTTAGGTATAGATTTTGCGATTTTCTAATATCCAAAAATTCATACGCATGCAATATTTGTTCGAAATCATTTATCTAAACTATCCCTCCATAGTCGAACTTCATCATCTCTTTTTTTATTCAAGATTATTAAAAATTTCAACTTTTTTACTTTCATCATTATATACAACCTGAAACAATTTCCATGATTATTCAGAATACGAATGTCATTTTACAAGTCTTTTCGGTTAAAAACACACAATAAATTAATAATATCATTCAAGTCGATAAAATTGTGTAATTTTGCAGACAACTAATAAAAAATATCATGAAAATAGCAATTCCAACAAGAGACAATCATGTTGACAATCATTTCGGTCACTGTGCTTATTATACCATAATCACCACTGATGCCGACAACAACATTACGGGAGAAGAAATATTGGAGTCACCTGAAGGCTGCGGCTGTAAATCCAACATAGCCGGAATTTTAAATCAGATAGGCGTCAGCATCATGTTGGCCGGCAACATGGGACAAGGTGCTGTCAATAAACTTACAGAGAGTCATATAAAAGTAATAAGAGGCTGTTCAGGAGAAGTTAAGGATGTGGTACGCCGCTATCTTGCAGGTGAGATAACCGACAATGAACAGATATGCGACCATCACGACTGTTCCCATCATTAAAATTGTAATGCTTCGACATAAAAAATCCACGGCAAACATCATGTCGTGGATTTTTTGTCACTTGAAAACACAGTATCATTTTCTAATTTTAAACAATCTGAACACCTCACCTATTATCATCACCGGACTTGTTCCAATAATTATACAAAGCCAGTCATGCAAAGATATAGGTGTCACGCTGAACATCTCACCTCCAAAAGTAACAATAAGATACTGACCTATTGCTATTATGAACAATGCCAAAACGAAGCCTGACAGTGTTTCTTTCTTAAACAACCCGCAAAATGCAGACCTATTTGTATGGTAAGCCTTGGCATTGAAAAGATTCCAAAACTGTAAAAACACAAATATTGAGAATGTGAGAGACAACTCATAGGTCGTCAATCCATGAGCAGATATACTGAAATTAAAGAAATGCTGCAGATAAGTATTGAAATCGAAATCCAACAAAGACAATACATTTTCATGTTTGAAATACTGAACAAAACCGAACATCACAAGGACAAAAAATATTCCCATGCCAAATATACCGTATGCTATGGGCTTAGTAATGATATGAGCATTTTTGGAGCGTGGTTTTTCTTTCATAACGCTCTCTTCCGGAGGCAATGAAGCGAGAGCAAGAGCGGCGAAAGTATCCATTATAAGGTTTACCCACAACATCTGTGTCACTGTAAGAATCATCTCCGTACCAAGAAGGGCACCCAACAAAACAATAAGACAAGCAGCTACATTGATTGTCATTTGGAACAAGATAAAACGTTGAATGTTAAGATACAATGAACGTCCCCACATCACGGCGCGAGCTATGCTGCGGAACGAGTTATCCAAAATCGTAATATCACTCGCCTCCTTGGCGACTGTAGTACCATCACCCATAGAGAGTCCGACCTGAGCCGCTTTCAATGCCGGAGCATCATTGGTACCGTCACCGGTAACAGCTACCACTTCTCCTTCATTCTGCTGCAGACGTACAAGACGTTCTTTATCCATAGGTCTTGCACGAGACATTATCTTAATGAGAGGAATACGTTTTTTTGCCTCTTCATCGGTGAGAGCCTCGAAGTCCTTTCCGGCAATATGATTGATATTTCTGTCATCTTCAGGTTTCCACAATCCCAATTGACGGCCAATCTCGATAGCTGTACCCGGAGTATCGCCTGTTACTATCTTTACATTAATACCTGCTTCCATACAACTTTTCACAGCCTCAGCCACATCAGGACGTATTGGGTCGGCTATAGCAACTATGCCCAACAATACAAGATTATCAGCCACAAGATTATCGGTCATCGGATCAAACGACTGTTCTTCAGGGTTTCCGACCTTATAAGCGAAAGCCAACGTTCTCATAGCCTGACTTTGATATGCCAACAATTTCTCTTCGACTGCAGCCCTATAGGGAGCAATATCCACAAGACCATGTTCTGTTGCCACTTTGTTACAATGCTGAAGCACTATTTCAGGAGCACCTTTAACATAAAACATAGGTTTCTTGAAAGTAGGAGATTCCACTACAGTAGCCATAAACTTATATTTTGTAGAAAATGGCACCTGCTGGTACATTTTAACGTCTTCCCTATAATCCAAATAATTGACATTCTGTTTATTAAGCCAAAGCAACAAAGCACCTTCCGTGGGATTGCCGACTACTGTAATCTTTTTTGCATTCGACATATCTAAAAATGCAGTAGTATTGAGTGCAATGCTTTCTATCAGAAGACTACTGTATTCATCCTTTCCCAAAACATTATCTCGTAAGGAATATACGGTCATATCACTGACACTCATCTGGTTTTGTGTCAAAGTACCAGTCTTGTCGGTACAAATAACCGTTGTTGCACCCATTGTCTCGCAAGCGTGCATTTTTCTTACGAGGTTATTTGTTGACAACATACGTTTCATGCTGAGAGCGAGACTCAATGTGACGCTCATAGGCAGACCTTCAGGAACAGCGACGACAATGATAGTAACGGCAATCATCAAGGTATTAAGCAGATATCTTACAAATTCGAGCCAATTATCAACGCCATTAATAGCAAATCCATCTGTATCGAAGGAAAAATACATCACAAGACGCATAACAATTATGATACCTGCAATGAAATAACTTGCATAACTGATAATATTGCCGAGTTTTTCCAATTGTTGGTCGAGAGGTGTTTTTATATCATTTTCTATCTGAGAACCTTTATATACCTTACCCCATTCCGTGGCATCTCCTACTTTTTCAACCTTCATAATGCCGTGCCCGTCTATTATTTTACAACCACGCATCACCCGGTTGGATGGATAAGTAGCATCCGGGTCAAACTCGCTCTCTTCAATAGTTTTGCGAGCCATTGGTTCTCCGGTAAGGTCAGATTCATTAACCTGAAGGGCGAAAGCATCAAGAAGGACACCATCAGCAGGCACCTCATCGCCGGTTTCTATCATCACAATATCACCAACAACAATGTCCCTACGTTCCACAAGTGTGATATTGCCATCTCTTATGACTTTAACAGTCTCTTCGTCATTAACTTTATTTAAAACATCAAATTTTTTATTGGCACTAACCTCAAAAGCAAATCCGACACAAGTAGCCAACATCACTGCAACAAATATACCCATAGGTTCAAGAAAAACACTCAAACCTTCAGCATGAGTCAAAAACTGGTACAAAGACACCAATACCGACAACAACAAAGCAATAAGTAAAATCTTTATTATCGGGTCTTTAAACTTACCCATAAACTGTTTAAAAAGGGAATCTTTTTTTGGTGGTGTCAAAACATTTATACCGTATTTACTACGACTTTCTTCAACCTGCTCTTTAGTTAAACCTTTATATTTCATAAAAAAATCAAAAAAGTGTTGTTTTTATTTTAAGATTGTTGTTGCTAAATTAATTCCAATTTATAGGCACATCACGAAATTCCACCTCACAACCGTCGATATTAATAACCAAAGCATTAAATTTATGAACCTTGGAAGGCAATATTTTATCTCTCAAATAGAATTCCGCCTTAACCGGAATATTGGTTCTCGTATCAAACCTACGACTTGAAGCAGACACAATATTCCCTTCTGTATCATAACATTTGATATTATACACATTAATAGATTTGTTCACGTCAAGATTTGTTATCATGACAGAGAACTTTACTTCCTGCTGATAAGAATTGCCATCAACAGACACAAGTTCCACATCGAATTTATCCGGACAAGGATTGTTAATTTTTATCTTCTCTTCCACTTTGGGAGTTTCAATCACAATAATCTGCTGTTTCGGTTTCTCAACTAAAGGTTTTTCAACTTCTTTTTTCTTCTTGACAGTTTGTTCAAAAGGTTGGCTTTTCTTTTCAGTCAATTTAAGGACCTTATCATCTATTGTCTTATCAGACTGAGCCATTCCTTCAAAATGGAACAACAAAACAGCAGAAAACACTGCCATAAGGAATAATATTTTTCTTGTTTTCATATCTAATATAATTTAAAAATAAAACTTTTTTCTCAAATATCTTGAACCGAATTTAAACTGCACGGTAAGAGTATTGTCATCTTGGTCGTAACAATATTTATCATCATAGTTTACAATAAATTTGTCATTTTCGCACACTATATCTTTCACAGTAGCGCAATTCGACGTCACTTTTGGCAGTTTGGATGTTTTAAGAACAGTATTTCCATATTTCAATTGGAAAACAAGTCTTCCGGACTCATTCATCACCTCATTGAAAGAAATGTCATCATATATTTTGGAATAACGATTTATTATCGATTCCAATCTTGTACGTCTAAAGTCGTCTTTTTCCATTTCTCCCAGCAAGGCTCTCATTTGAGATATGGAGACATCAATATCTTCAATACTTTGAATATCAGATATTCCATCTTCAAAACCATCGATTTTGTCATCAATGGCTTTTTCCTGTTTATTGAACTCATCGATAAGTTCTCTTCTATCGAAATCATTGAAAGGGTACATGACATACAAATCATAATACTCTTCTTTAGTTTTACGGTTATAATAACGTTCAAGATAAGTCATTGCTTTAGAAAGAGATATACCTTGCAGCGCCGGTATCTTGGAAACTTTTGTCTTAACGTATGTGGACACCTGTTTCTCAAAATCGGATTCTTTTTCTTCAAGAGTATATTTGCTATTTGAGACTATTTCGCTTGACACCGTGACAGATATCGAAGAAGCCATTTCATTCAGCAAATAATTCAAAGCCTCTTTTTTAGCATCTTCGTATGACTCGGCACCCATTGCCTGTACGATGATATAACCTGAGGAGCTGCCGCTTTTTGTCCATTCAGGACGTTCCTTGCTACTTTGTTCAACGAGTTTGAACCCATTCTTTGATTGTCCCATTGCTATCAATGGAAGTACAAACAAAAAAATCAACAATAATCTTTTCATAATCTCAATTTTTTATCCAACTCACATCGGGATTTTCTTCCAACTGTTTTTTTGCATTGTTTATTTCCTCATCCGAAACATTTTGGAACAAGAGGCTACAGCTATTATAGCAATCCACATTGGATTTAGGTATAGCATTATATTCCACGAGAGCCTCCTTCAACATGCCACTATTAAGGTAAACCTCTATCTTGGCAGCTATTGTCTCGCATTCGGTACGGTAATACTCGTCTATTCTTTTCTTGGCCGTTATAAAAAGATTTTTAATTTTAGGGTCACGAGCCTGCAAAGAAGACAATGCTTTATGCACCGATTTTGTCAAAGTAGTGCCAAACCCTTTTTTATTAATGACTTCAGTTGCAAGAACAACCTCACGTGTCATATCCGCGAAATAGAGTGCTATTTCCACTTCTGTCAAATATTGTGGTGGCACTGACTCTGTAACATCTTCAGAGACAATTGTAACTATTGGCACCAATGCAAATTTATAACTATCAGATACTGAAGCAAGTCCATTCAAAGACACAGCCTGACTCAACCTATTGTACAATACTGTAGAAACATCTCCGTCAATATCTATTTCCGGTTCAAACACTTTAACCGGCACATCGGCCAACAAATCTTTAGAATTATCCTGAGCTGTCAACGTGATAGGAATCGACATCAAAACAGCAATAATCGACACTATAATCCTTTTCATATTATTTCTCTCCTATTATTAGCCAAACTTCACCCAAACCACGTTCATAAATCTTAGAATCCAAAAAGAACGGATCTTTTCTAAGAAAACTTCTCAAATCATTAACGAATTCACGAGCTCCAATGGCAGATTGTCTTCCTTTACGTTCTTTATAAAGAGGTATGCGAACCTGTTCATAGTTGATAAAATTCTCTGAAGCGCGTGTTCTCACTGGAGCATGATTTACAGTATAGTCTTGCATCCAATAATCTATTATGTCAACGAGTTCAAGTTCCTCATCTTCAAAGAAGTATTCAGTTTCAAAATTGACATCGAGATTATCCCAAACCTTAAGTTTCACGACTATTTCTCTGCCATTGACAGCCATATCTTCAAAATAAGCCATCAGTTGGTCAGAAAACGAATCTATATAATTCAGCACTGCAACTTCAAGCAACTGATTCACAGTAGCCGAAGCAGAAGGTTCTCCATCGCCTGAATTAGCGGCAATAACTTTGTTACTATATGCATCAACAGCTCTAAGGACGTATGTAATAAAACGTTGAGGACCTCTTGTCTTCACCATATAATCAAGGTCGAGAATAATATCCGGTTGAGCATTATTCTTCACCATATCGAGAGGAGTAGATTTAATAGAAGCACCGGATGATGAACTTGACAAAAGGCTCTCTTCTATTGAAGCGTTATTCATAGATTTCAGTGTCTGTTCCAAATCTTTCAGAGGGAAGCCGCGTTCAGCGAACAACTTCGACAATTCTGCTATTACAAGTCTCAGATCCTCACTATCAGCACTTTTAAAAATGCTGTTATAGTCAGATACATATCTCACAGCACCTGTTTCATCAGTAAATTCCTGCAAATAATTATTTCTGTCACAATACGAATCAGAAGGTATAACCATCAGAATCGGTTTTTTTGCCTGTCCCATAACAAAAATTGAGACCATCAACAACAAGCCAAGTAGTAGAACTCTTTTCATAGTAATTGTAATTTAATGTTTATTAAAACAAGAAATCAAGGCTTTTAGCATAGCCTTCTTTTATCATATACTCTTTAAGGTCATCATAAAGAATCTGAATATCAAGAGACACCATATAACCTTTTTTTATTTTTGAAGTTTTAGGCTGTCCGCTTTTATTCACAAAGCGAAGATATTTACCTCCTCTGCCCTTATTATCCTTAAGCATGAGGAAAGAAGAAAAAAAGTCTTCATTTTCAGGAGTAATTCCATTTTTTATGATAGCCGGTGTTTCTTCGGTACTGCCGGAGCCTTTAATACCTTTAAAAAGGCAATATGCCACAGCATCTCTTTTGGCTATCTCGACAGCCTGTTCCATTTTTTTACCTTTAGCAGTAACAGTCAGCACTTTGGTTCCGTCCTGTCCAACACCTTTCACTACAATCTCGCTATCGGAATTAAGACTGAACACGGATTTGTCCTGTGCATAAGACACTGTACAACAACAACATAACGTCACAAACAATAGTACATTAATAAATTTCATTTTTTTCATAAGATTTATATTTTTCAATAATCTTTGCAAATATAAACATTTTTCATCAACTTACAATTAAAATTTATAATTTTTAAACAAATCCATTATCTTTTTAAATATTTTCATATAAAATTTAATTTCGTATAATCAGGATTTTTAATAATATCTTATCATACAATAGTTCGTTAAAAATTAGCCAAGCCTAAGCGGCTCTGGCAGTAAATAAAATGAGTTCTTTGAAAAGTCTGTCAATTAACTGCGTGTCCGGTTCAAT
>NZ_DBMCYK010000016.1:0-64739 GCF_056978975.1 Candidatus Limimorpha avicola | reverse complement strand
CCTTTGCGATCTGCTTTGACAATTATTTGACAAATTAAAAAAATGTATATATTTGCAGTCGAAATATGAATCTCAATTACACACTTTTTGAAACACTACCTACAATACAATACATCAAAACATCTCAAAATAAAATCTGTTGTTCTGAATAAAAAAACAGCCGCACCGGCATGGGTTACAATGGCCATGCCGGTGCGGCTTCTTTCTATCATATACTATCTATCTTCTACCTTATTATATTCGCCTTGATGTTTTCCACTATGTATCTCACATCCTCTTCTCTCACATACGGTCCGCTCGGCAGACACAACCCTTTGCGGAACAACTCCTCACTCACTCCGTTTACGTACGACGGCATCTTGGCATATACCGGTTGTCTGTGCATTGGCTTCCACAACGGCCTCGACTCTATCCCTGCCTCATCCAACGCCATCCTCATCGCCTCCACATTCCTGTTTGGCTCACATTCCGTATGTAGCCCTCCTCCTTCATGCACCACTCCTGCCGCTCCTCCCACTGCTCCTTCCACCTTCTCCCCGTATGCTCTCTCCTCTCCCTTCACTCTCACTCCATCTTCCATCGTTATCGTACTCAACCAATAATTGCTATCATATCTCTCATCAGGATTTTCATGCAACTTAATCCCTTCCACTTCCTCAAGCAACTCCCGGTACAACCGACATACCTTCTTATGATGCTCTATATGCTCTTCCGCTACCGTCATCTGTCCCCTCCCTATCCCGGCACATATATTCGACATTCGGTAGTTGTATCCTATCTTCTCGTGCTGATAATACGGATACGCCTCCCTCGCCTGCGTGGCATAAAACATTATCTCTCTCTTCGCCTCTTCGTCTCTGCATATCAACGCTCCTCCTCCCGATGTCGTTATCATCTTGTTCCCGTTGAACGACAACACTCCGTATCTCCCGAAGGTGCCGCACATCCGACCTTCATATCTCGAACCCATGGCATTTGCCGCATCTTCTATCATTATCACTCCATATCTGTCGCATATCTCCACTATCTCTTTCATCTTTGCCGGCATGCCATAAATGTCCACTATCACTGCTGCCTTAGGTCTCCTGCCTGTCTTCCTCTCCCTTTCCCTTATCGCCTCTTCCAACAATTCCGGTGATATATTCCATGTCTCTTTCTCACTGTCTATAAATACAGGTCTCGCTCCTACATATTTTATCGGATTTGACGATGCGCAAAATGAAAATGTCTGTGCCAAGACCTCATCTCCCTCTCCTACTCCGCTTGCCACCAATGCAAGATGCAATGCCGCCGTCCCGGACGCCAACGCCACCACTTTCCTGCCATCTCCTACAAAAGCCTCAAGGTCTGCCTCAAAAGCGTCCACATTGGGACCTATGGGCACCACCCAGTTTGTATTCAACGCCTCACTAATAAATTTCTGTTCCTTTCCGGACAGATGAGCCAAACACAGATATATCCTTTCTCTTTTCATCAATTTATCTTGTTTCTTTCTAATATTGATTCATAAATACTATCAAACTGCATATTGCCTTTTCATCTTCATTCAACAAAAAAAATTGCGAGAATATTCAGATCCCCGCAATTACATTTCAATATCTCTCCCATTAATACAATCATATATAAACTCAATACAACATATCTTACGGTTCAAATGGCTTATATGGTCCTTCTTTTACAGAGAAAATAACCGATGATTCTTTAACTTCTAAAGAATGCCATTGTCCTTTAGGTATATGCACCACATAATTTCCTATTGTAGTATCAAGCTCATAACGTTGTGTCTCTTCTCCGGTTTCTCCATAAAACATTACATCTATCCTGCCTCTCAACAACATATATGTCTATGCTGTATGTCTATGTCTGTGTATCGGCATTACCGTTCCGGGTTCCAAAGCATTAAACAATCTCTGTGCTTTGGACTCATACGACTCATGCAAGTTATAATTCATCCTCAGACGCTCCGATTCCCTCGCTTTGGCAGTTATTTCATCCAACAAATTATTGTCTATCAACATATAAACATTACAAGATTATTTTGTGATTATTTCCCAAAATGTCTTAAAAATCAATTCCACATCAAACCAAAATGAACATTTCTCAACGTATTCCAAATTAATACTCAACTTATCCTGCATTATTACCTCGACATAATATTTGTCTGGATTTTCAACTTTTTCCAGTAATTCATTCTCATTACGATATCTAATTGACGCCAAGTCGGTGATTCCTGGACGCACATCCAAAACATGCATTTGTTCCTCAGTGTACATTTCCACATATTTTCTCACCTCAGGACGAGGTCCTACCAAACTCATTTCTCCTATAAATACATTTATCAGTTGAGGAAACTCGTCAAGTTTATACTTACGAATAAAATATCCCGACTTCGTTATTCTCGGATCATGACCACCTATCGTTATCAAACCTTTTTTATCCGAGCCAACCCGCATAGAACGAAACTTATACAATTTAAAATCTTTATTATTCCGTCCTACTCGCATCTGTTTATAAAACACCGGACCGGGAGAATCTATTTTTATCCATATTGACAATATAAGAAACATCGGACTTAGTACAAGTAATCCTAAACCACTTGCCACAATGTCAAAAATACGTTTCAAATTATTCGATTTTATAAAGTTGTGATAATTTCCTTAAAGTTTGTTATTACATACTCTACATCTTCATCAGACAAACATGTGTGAAGCGGGAGTGTTACCTCATTTCTATATTGATTATATGCATTCGGATAATCATTTATGTCAAAGCCAAGAGCTTTATATGCTGTCATCATCGGAAGAGGCTTGTAATGCACATTGCAAGCTATTCCACGTTCAGCCATCTTTTCAATAACATTATTACGATACTCACAATCTCTTCCCAAAAGTCTCACCAAATAAAGATGTCCGCTCGAACTATGGTCTTCACCATAATGATTAAGCACCTGTACATTGCAATCTTTCAAAGCATCATTATATCTTTCTATTATTAAACGGCGACGACGCAACATTTCCGGATAGCGTTTCAACTGTGCAAGACCTATAGCTGCCATGATATCCGTCATGTTACATTTATAATTTGGAGCAATAATATCATATTCCCATGCACCAAGTTTCGTTTTGGCAAGCGCATCTTTATTTTGCCCATGAAGTGACAAAAGTTGAAACTGTTTATAAAGCCATTCATTGTCCACCCCTTTAATTGGTCTCCAAGTCAAAGCCCCTCCTTCGGCTGTTGTGAGGTTCTTTACTGCATGAAATGAAAATGACGTAAAGTCTGCTATCTCGCCACACATCTTACCATGCCATTGCGCTCCGAAAGCATGAGCAGCATCTGCCAATACCACCACACGTCCTATTGCTTTTTGTATGTCATTAGCCGGTTTAAACAGATGTCTTTTATTCTCTACTGCAGCAAAAATCTTATCATAATCACATACCACTCCGCCCAAATCTACAGGCATGACAACTTTAGTATGTTCTGTTATTGCATCAACCAATTTCTCATAATCCATCTCAAATGAGTCAGGCGCAGTATCTACCATGACAACTTTAGCTCCAACATGACATGTCACACTTGCTGTCGCTGTATAAGTGTAAGCACTTGTTATCACCTCATCACCAGGTCCTACGCCCAACACACGCAAGATAAGTTCCATACATGCTGTTGCAGAATTCAGACAAACCGACTTTTCTGTCTGACAACACATTGAAATAAGTTTTTCAAACTCTTTTGTTCTCGGGCCGGTTGTTATCCAGCCGGAACGTAAAGCCTCAGACACTTCAATAACTTCCGACTCCGTCATATCCGGCGGAGAGAAAGGAATTTTTCTCATGTTCATAGAAATATTTTTTATCGATTGACTTTTACTTGAAAACTTGTCTTTGTAAGTATTTTATAAATTCCGACTAAATATCCCCAACCATAATTTAAGTGTATTGTGAAATATGTTGCAATTTGCCACATCACTTGAGATATAGAAGAATAGGACTTGAGACTAAACATCAACGCAAGTAAAAAATACATGGTGACAACAACCACATACGAAATTAAAATATATTTAATGAGGATACTTAATATCAATCCGAAAATTAATCCGAGAACAAAAGCTAAGGGAAAGAATTGCCTTATTGTAGCAGGACTTCCAAGTTTTTTGTTTACCAACGGTTTATACAATCCATATTGATAGAACATTTTCCCGGTTTTTTTAATCGTATTCCGTGCGAAATAATCTACAATCAAATATGGAATCAGGTAAATCTTTCCACCATTCTTAATCAAGCGGGCATTTAACTCATCATCTTGATTACGTATCAAGTCTATATCGTAAAGACCAATTTTATCGAATACTTCCTTTCGATAACATCCGAACGGAACAGTATCCACCTGCATGATTTCCTTCGCACCTATTCGGAAATATGAGTTTCCCATACCGAACGGGCTGCTCAATGCAGCAGCAATAGCCTTGCATTTAGGCGAATCATCTGCCGGAAGTGTTCTGCAGACAGCGCCCACATTATCGGCATGGAGTTCATAAAGCTTTGCGACAAGTTCTGAAAAATAATTATCCGGGTATATTGCATGAGCGTCTAACCGTATGACAATATCTCCTTTTGCCGCCTGTATCCCTATATTCATTGCATAAGGAACTATTTTCCGTGGGTTGTCAAGCAAGCGGATAAAGGAATAGTCAGCACAATATGACAGTACTATCTCCCTGGTCTTGTCCGTACTCATTCCATCCACAAGCAGAACTTCCATATCTTCCTTGGGATAGTCCTGCCGCAGAATAGAGTCTATGCACTTCCCGATATACTTCTCCTCATTGTATATCGGGCAGATGACAGAAATCATATTATTATTTTCTATTGGGCAATTTTATGTCTTTTCCTAATTCGGTTAAAAAGTCTTTAGTATAGAAATCCATCATACCTCCTTGAGAAGTGAAAGTTAGTTCTCCAAAATATATTTTACCATTAATATTATAAAGATCCACTCTCAATTGCGGAAAACCATTTGACAATTTTTCTGCTAAATCCAACATTTCATCCAAATTATCGGGCTTAGGCAAGATCCTACCTTTACGATATTCAGATGTGAAAACTGAAAATTCAGGATGCGGGTTCCAGTCAAGGTCATAAGTCATCACATCGGCGCCGCCACCATCTTCGTCCCTATCGCAACATGTCCATATATACTTCGCCTCACCATTAATACACCAAATCTTATAATCAACGAGAGAACTGTACCCATTGGGAATCGGTAACAATTCTTCCGCAATTATGCAAGGTATCATATTTTTATATTGAGGCTCAGCTGATAAAGCTCCAATATTTTTTCTATTTAGCCATTTCTCAAAGAGAATACATAAATCCCTTTTATCTTCCTTTTTTAAATCTCTCACGATATAATTAGTTCCTTTTCCATCTCCGTTATTGACTTTGAAAATAAGAGAATTAGGCAACTCATTGAAATTTATATCCTTTACATCAGTCCAATATCCGTACAGCTTGACCAAATATTTTCCTAAGCCTAGACCCTCAACATATTCACGCACTTTATATTTATCAGCCAATTCCGTCCATTTGGTTGTATCCGAGAACAATTTTAACCATAGGATTTTTTCATTCAGGTCCTGCGGATTTTTCAAATTCGGCATTTTTTTAAATTTAGCGAAATACCTGATTTTTACCAATAGAACAGGATGGTGATTACCCAAATATTCGCAAAATTTAATTACAGGAGCCAATATGACAGACAATGTTTTGTTTGTCGATATATTCATCTTATTTATTATTTGATAATTCTATCCGTAAAATCTCTTAGTATAGAATATAAATCAGAGAGTTTGAATTTGGGGATATTGTACAATATGTCCAAATAATTAGCTCTACGATACCTTTTCATGCAGGCAAAGACATTGGAATAATAACACTCGTTCTCATCTGCCTTTTGGACTAAGGTGTTAAGATAATTAAAGCTGAATTTTTCAGGAACTTGTTTCTCTTCCAAGAGGCGCGGAAAAAAATCAATTCCTATTCTTGTGTAATCCCATGAAATCTCAGGATAGTCGCCACTAAAATCCACATTCACGATAGCTGCATATTTAGTCGGTGTCCACGGCATGTTAAACACGAAGTTCCCCAATGAATAAAAAATATATTTGCCTTTGTACACCTCGAACCCTTGCAACACATGCGGATGCATGCCTATGATTATATCCGCGCCTTTGTCTATCATCAGATGGGCGAGGTTCTTCTGATCTATGTAAGGGTAATTTATAAATTCGTTACCCCAATGCACGTATGCAATCCGGAAATCGCATCCTGATAGTTTTTCAATCTCGTCTTCGATTTCGGAATATTCAGGCATAGACCAGTATAACGGCGTTTCTGAGAAGTTCTCCGGACGGAGGCTGAATGCGATTATTCCTATCCTTTTGCCTTGATGTTCAATCACAACTGATTTTCGGTCCTTGCTCCCCACATACATGCATCCGCTTTGCATCAAGTGCTCCAGCATGTTCTCATAGGCTGCGCATCCATGCTGCATAACATGGTTATTGGCCACCCCGTAAAGGTCGAAGTGCCGGATATGAGACATGTCCTCAGGAGAAATTATGAATTGCTTCCTGTAAATCCCTGTTTTGTCGGAAACAGAAGAACATACGCATTCGAAATTACCGAACCAGAAATCCGAATCTTTGCGTTCAATATTTGCAAACGGATCCGCTCCGCTTTTTATCGAAGAACCGACACCGAATCCCGTATCGAAGAAACCGTCAGTGAAATTTATGTCGCCTGTGATTCTAAGCATTGACTATAAATATTTTGAGAGCACGTTCCAAGCCGTATCTGCTGAATACGATTTACATTTTTCATGCGCGGCTTGCTTCATGCAATCCAACTTTTCCCTGTCCCTATATAATTCCAATATCCTTCTTTCAAACTCTTCTTGGCAATTTCCGAAAGGGACTATATATCCGGTATGCCCGTCATCTATGAATTCATGCGAATGCATCCATTCCGTTGCGATTACAGGAATGCCTGAAATATATGCATCGAGTATGCTGCCGGGGAAACCTTCGGTATAATAGGTGGTTGGGAACAACATCAGATCATACATGCATAATGTCTTGTGGATATTTTCCGGCTGCAATACGCCTTTATAAGAGACAATGTCCCTGTTCGAATCGATCAATGACATGAATTCCTCCCTGTCATCATTCTCTATAGGTCCGAAGAAATCGATTTTAATGTCATTGAACTGTCCTCTTATATGATTGGCAAATTTGAAAATCGTATCATATCCTTTTTTCTTGTTGACCCTCGCCATGAAAACCAGACGGAATTCATTTGAGCGGTTCCTATCCAATGGCATATCGGGATCAAAAAACCTGAAATTTGGAAAATATTCTGAGTTCTTGAATCCGAGTTCGGATTTGAGCCTCCTGTCTACGTCTTTCATCTCAGGAAGGATCACTTTAATCTTTTTGCTCAAATCCATCGGTAGTTTGTGAGGCTTAAAGCGTTCGTTGCCTTTGAAATATTCTACCTGCCATCCTCCTATGCATATCTCGATTATATCGTATCGGAAAATTTTCGACAAGTAGTAGGTAATCGGAAAAACATATGTCAGATTGTTAAGGCACGGAACAAGAATGAGCGTATGGCATCTAATTAGCTGCCATAAAAGTACAAACAGCAATAACGGGTTTCGTCTTACTTTCAAAGTATCGAAGCCGCATACCTTTCCGTCAAAACGTTCTTCGACCAGCTTATGGACATTTCTCGTCTTAACGGTCTGTCCGTCAAGATGGTTGCCGAAATACCCATAAGCTCCTACTATCAGTACTCTTTTCATACTGACCATTTATACATTCTTATAAAGGACAACAAAACATATTCTCGATATATTTTCGACACTGTTCCAAAAGTGTATCTAAAAATATAAAGTACATTAGTTTAATTGCTCTAAAAATGACAACTAAATTCAGGGAAGATCACAGAATGCATATGTGTTTTTGTCTCCCTACTACCTACAACTATTTTCTACTTTCTATTCCTGATCAATTTTGCTGGAACTCCACCGACTATGCCATATTCAGGAACATCCTTTGTTACCACCGCGCCCGCTCCGATTATCGCACCGTTCCCTATTGTCGTACCTGGCAATATTATCGCCCTTGTGCCAATCCACACATCATTTCCGATGACAACCTTTTTGGGTACGGCACTGCCTTGGATATTCATAGGAATATCTATCCTTTCAAAATTATGTGAATTGGTCATTATCACAACATCTGGTCCCATCATTACGTTGTCTCCGATTTCAAGAGGGCCTCTTACCTTGCAATTGATTCCCAACCCAGAATTGTTTCCTATTGATATTCCTTTGCCACTGCCGAAATCTGCGCCTTTTTCTATATTTATATTTGTACCGAATCTGTCGAAAAGATGCTTTCCGACAGACGAACGCATCTTTTTTATAATCATTGAAACCGAATAACCATTATCAGTTGCCGGCAGATGCTTCAGAAAAAGAATGTATAAAAATAGCCAAAAGTATCTCATTTCTTGATAAAATCCGTCCATTGTTTGATTATTCTTTCCTTCGAGAATAATCTTTCTGCTCTTATTTTTGAATTTTCCCCTTTTTCCAATAACTCATCTTTACGCAAATTGATCAATCTTAACAATGCATTCTTGATTGTTTCGGAACTATCCCAATCACATAGGAATCCGTTAGAGTCATCGATCAAAGTCGCGTAATCGGAGACTCGTGTCATAACTATGGGCTTCCCCAACATCATTCCTTCGCATATAGCATTGGGAAGCCCTTCGTATTTGCTGAACAACCCTACTGCATCAGCCTCATTCATTCTGTCATGTATTTCTGTAGTTCCTTCGTGCAATGTAATCACATCCTGCAATCCGTTTTTTTCTATAGCATTACAAGCGTCATCATATTCCTTCGTTCCTGTTGTCGCGATAACTTTTTTTCCATACCAATCGACATGGATCTTTCCCCGTTCCTGTTCATTTAACAATGCCAATGCATTGACAAGCCCAATGGCATTCTTTACATTTTGGTAGGATGCTGCAACCACAATATGAACACGCCCATCTCTTTTAGGTATATATGATGACGATACAGACCGCAGGGTAACATTGTTGTAGATTGTCACAAGTTTATTTTCGTACTGTGGATAATACGTTATCCATAATTTCTTTGCATTATCGGAATTGCAGACTATATAATCAGCATATCGCTGAAACCAGCAAAATATCTTTCCTTTTCTGGACAGAAATGTCCGCTTCTGAGCACTCCGTTCACCTGTAATAACTTTCCAACTTTTCCCACCGACTGCAGCAAAATTGTTAAGGAAATTAGGAGTTTCCAAAAAGGATATTACCGCATCGTAATTTCCCTTACGTATGAACGTCCTCACATAAAACATCCGTTTCAAATAATTAGGCAACAACTTGCACTTTATCGGAATCTGCTTCTCCTCAAGAATTGGCGCATAAAAATCCCCGTCTGCATAGTACAAGTATTCAACATCGAATCCCGCATCTTTCAGAAGACAGCCTACGGTAACAATCTGCCTTTCGGCACCACCTCCCTCTCTGCCGAGGTTCGGGGAAAGAAATAAAACCTTCATTCCGTAATCCTATTATCAGTAAAATATTCGCTAAATAAGCATCCAAACGGAATAGACATCAATGCTAACATTTCATCCGTAAAGCCCATAGAATAAAGAGTTTTCATAAACCATATAGATACAATAGCAATGCATACCAAGCGAGGATAGCCTCTATCCAACCTGAAATATAGCCTTGCGAACGAAATGAATATCGCAGCATAAAATAAAGCACCAAGTAATCCGAAATCCACCAAAATTTCAAGCCAGTCATTATGAGCGAATTTATGTATCGGAGAATAAAGGAAAGTGCCATTATATCCGAACCCGAATAACAAATTCACTATGCTGTCCGTACCCGACCACATGTTCCACATAATGGAATAAATGACATCGCGCCCGGATGTATTTCCCTCCAATGTTTGCTCGTAACGACTTAAAAGGTAGTTGTTTGACAATATTAAATCCTTTACCCACAGAGCGACAGCTACTATTGCTATAATAAATACTGATATTTTAAAAACATTCTTTTTATTTTCTTTATATAACATCCATGCGTACAGAACTGCTGGGATTACTGCAGCCAAAATATTCCCTCTTTTCGCACCTGATATCAAAAAAAACAGATATACGCAAAACAAAACCAATGAAACAACGCGATTTCTTAAGCAAAACAATAAAGGAAGCAACATCAAAAATATTGTACTCGCATTTACAGTAGTCTCATCACTTCCGCTTGCTATCTTCGTCAATGCCAATTGTTGCGCATTATAAAACGATGGAATTGCTGCAACAGTCAGTAATATCGCTGACACCAATATGAATTTATGTGTAAGAATTCCTTTCTTTCCTAAAAAAGCAAACATTACAAATGCCAGCAATGCATACAATGTATTTCCTAATGTAGTCGTAGATGGATTGCTCCACAAATAACTTACAAAGAAATAAATCAAATTCAGTCCTGTAAACATTAAAATAGCTTTTTCAATACCTGAAAAGCTACATTGGACATAATCTTTATAAACGCAGTACAAACTCAATAATACAAAAGACAACCGCCATACGATTGCAGGAAAAGGAAACACAAAATACAGAAGATTCCCAATCATGCAAAAAACTGCAAGATTTCTTATCAATATAAACTTATTCTGTACGATAAGCAGAGCCATGTTTAATTCTCTTTTATCAAATTTTCAACCATCCATCCCTCAATATCGAAACCCTTTCCTTCGTGCCATTCTAAATCATCAGTCCAATAGCCTTCACATTTGTAATATGATTTTATGGAATAACCATAACTTATTTCAACTATCAAAGGAGTATTATCCTTATCAAATACAAAATCCAATGCCAATGACTGGGTTTTAAGCTTTTTAGCGACATCAAACGATATTTTCACACATCTTTCGTCTATTCCGGATTTGTCATAAATTATACTGCCACTTCCTGATGCCCTGAAATCATTCTTTCTTACCATTCTTTTAAGTCCGAACGCTTTGTTATTTCCGATTACCACTACACGTATATCGAATTGGTTATCCGGTACAAAATCCTGAAAATACGCATAACCTTTTTCCCTGCTGTACATCCTTGAAAATTCAGTGGGGACAATCAACCTATAAAAGCCTTTGCATACTCCTATGAATGAATCCTTACCGTTTCGCCACTTCTTATATCTTTCTTTTAAATATGTCATTCTTCCGAATTGTGGGAATCCTTTCCCAAAGGCTTTATTGACAAATTTCCGCGCATCGTTTTTCGTCCTTGCAAGTTTCACATTAGAAGCCCCCGCCCCTCCGCGTAATTTGAATACTTTCGGAAAAGTCGTTTTCTCTATCCAGTCAAGAGCCTCTTTTTTTGCATAAAAAACATATGACGGGACCAATGGAACTCCTATGGCTTCTAACAAATATTTTTGGCCGACCTTGTCATCGAAATGCCATCCTGTATTGAAATCCGGAAAAACCTTTTTTCCTGCAGTTTGTAATGAATATAAAAGTTGTTTTGCAAATAAGGCATCTTTGTAGTTCGCATGATGATGATGCCACATGAATGCATCGCAGTCCTCGACTTGCTTCACGATGTCCGAACTGTACGCATCAACTATCTTGTAAAGAATTCCTTTCTCCTCACAATACGAAATCCACCGTTCTGAAAAAGAACCAGGATTATGGTGTATGGCTATTATTATATCATCTTTGTATTTGTCCATAAAGAATATTTATCGCCAAATTATACAAATTCATTAATGCATCTTTTCTTTTATTTGCTATAAATAATTCACTAAACTCTCTGAAAAAAAAGTTCCATTTTGTATCATCCGAAAATGAATATGAGATACGGCATGTAAAACAATTAGGATCATCACAAAGAAGATTATGAATATCATTATTCATATACTTTTCTTCGTAATATAAAGTCTCATGCATATCAGTTAATACACCATCTCCATTCCCTACTTTTGATTCTAATCTATTTACATGATTCCACACATAATTCTTGCTTTTTGATAAAAAAGCATTATAACAAAAAAAAGATCCTTTTACGTCATACCATTTTATCTTTCCACCTTCTTTCGCATAAATTCCCTTACAAGTCTTCTTTTGGTAATTTCCAGTTTTAAGAAGTACTCTTGTTAATGCTATATGAGTACTTCCGGTGAATTCCTTACCTCCGACTCTTAAACATTTACAGCCAAACTTCTCAATAGCCTCTTCTAATAACCAATATGGATCTTTTTCGTGAGTGTGCATAGTAGTTAAGTATCCTGCCTGCTTCCCAATAACAACAAAAGGAAATTCTAATTTTTCCGATATTTTGGCATCAGGATATGCCAAAGCAAAAACCGGCAAGATTCCAGTACGAGGCTTTGCAGGATTTTCTTTTGATGTAAATATTTTTTTATGAAAAAAGAAATATTGCTTTGTGTGAAGATCCGGGAAAGCTGTTAAAATAATAGTACCATTTTCTCCAATGACTTCATGCAAGGCTTTTAAAAATACCATCGGACCACCTTCGATTTTTCCTACAGCCTTATACGAAATCCTAAGGAACAAAGTATCGCCTTCCTTTACACCTAAATTACGAAAATCCTCTTTTAAACTGTCCTTAGTTATCATAGACTACTTATCATTTTAACCTTATTCATAATATCTTTTGCTTTCTTCAACATTGGCGGTCCTATAAACTTGCCGTTTATGACGGCTACGCCTTTTCCTGTACTGAAAGCCTCATCTGAAAGCCGTATCATTTCTTTCGCCCATTCGATTTCTTCTTCTGACGGAGAATAATATTTATGGACCAATGGCAATTCTTTCGGATTAAGGACAAGCATTCCTTCAAAACCTAATTTCTTTGATAAAATCAAGTTTTTCTCTAAGTCTTCTAAGTCATGAACCTTTATATGAACTGTATCAATCGGTATTATTCCAGTTTCTTTGGCTGCCATGGCTATTTTAGTCCTTGCCATAAAAATACTGACCCCATCAGGATCGTGTTCACCTCCCAGATCCGTAACATAATCCTCGCATCCGAAAGCTATAGCTACTACTCTTGACGAAGCTTTGCATATTTCCTGAACATTCAATACCGCTCCAGTAGTTTCTATAAGCGGAATCAACTTGAACGTTCCTATAGGAAATCCTTTCTCATATTCTATCGTATCTAGTAACTTTCCTATAAAATATATATCCTGGCCGCAAGTAGCTTTAGGATAAACAAAACCACTAATCCCATCTACTGCCAACTGGTAGACATCTTTCAATAAATGTCCGCTTTCCCTGTCATTTATACGAGGATAGAGCACTCTGTTCCTAAATTTGCCTTCCGATATGTATCTTAAAATATTATCTCTTGCCACCTGCTTATTTTCAGACGGCTGTACCGAATCCTCTATATCAGGCAATAATATATCTGCATTGATTCTACAGGCACTATCCATTAATCTTGTATTATGCGCCGGAACGAACATCAGGCTTCTGAATAAATTTTCCATGATTCTAAAGTTTAAATTCTTTCTTCTTTACTAAAACGTGACGGCGGAACGACAATACATCGATTCCATTTTGATTACATGCAATAGATTCAACATAAATTACTCCACGATCCGGTTTAGACTTTGATTCCCTTTTATCCAATATCTTTGTCCTGACATATATTGTATCGTTCAAAAAAACCGGATTCAAATGCCTTACATCTTCATAACCGAGGTTTGCTATTGCCTTGCCGCTTATGTCAGGCACTGTTATGCCAACAGCTAATGAAAAGACAAGCGTTCCTACGACAAGTATTTTACCATGATAGTTATTAGCTGCATAATCGATATTAGTGTGCACCGGATGATGATTCATCGTAAGCAGGCTGAAAAAATTATTATCGCTTTCGAATATCGTTTTGGACAAGGAATGCCTTATTTCATTCCCCACCACAAAATCCTCATAATATAAACCTAATACTGATTGATTCATTTTACCTTTTATTTTTTTTATGTACCATAAACACTACTTTCTGCCTTTCCATTTTAGAAAAACCTACGAAATAAATAACTGCCACCAATATTATTTCAATAACAAAGGTCATCAAAATACGCGATGCCCACGATTTCATGCACTCATATAAAGAAACTTGCAATAAAGATATGATAAAAGCCACTATACAAACTGGAAGCATCACCGATCTAAAGAAATAACTTACGGAAAAACTCGCCTGTCTCTTTGCATAAAACAATCTGACAGCTAAAACAAAAAACGATATGGCAACCTTAATATAGAATATTATTTCAGGTGGAAATCCCTTTTTCAAAAACAGTAATGACAAAATGAAATTCAATGCTATTGTTATGCTCACAAGCAACTGATAATTCCTGTTATGGCCCGTTGCCATAATGGATATTACAAAAGGCATTCCAATGACTTCAATATATGAATACCATATCAATATTTTGCAGAACAACGCCGAATATGGAGGCACCGTATCCAGCCATAAATCCAAAATAACATCTATGTTGAATATTATTGGCACAGATATTATATACAGCAGAAAAAAGGAAAATTTCGAGGCTTGGCAAGTAAGTTTCTGCATCCCAGCAACGTCTCCAGCAGAATAGCTTTTTACTATCTGAGGACGGAAAGCAGTCTGGAAATTGCTTGTAAATTGGGACATAGCTGCACTTACCTGATTCGTTATCCCTATCGATGCATTTACTATTACTCCGCAAAAAACATTTGCAACCATATTGACGCCCTGTGTCGTTAAAACCTGTGCAACTTGCCCGAAAATATTCCATCCGGAAAATCCAGCAATTTCTTTAAACAATTTTTTATCCCAGCATAATTTATACCTGCATTCTTCAAACAAACGGCATGATATGGACAAATATACGATAAATACTACAAAACTTACTATAAATAACAAAACCCCATACAAGACCAATTTATCCACAGCAACGGCTGACAAAATAAATACGACACCGAGTTTCAGAAAAACTTCTACTATGCTCACAATTGAATATATGTTCATTTTTTCATGAGCCAATATTGCAGAGTTAAAAGGGACTTGAATAACAGATATGCAAAATGTGATTATCGCAAATTGATAAACCCATCGGGCAGCAACCATCCTATCAGAAGGAATGTTCAACTGCGTGTTCAATATCCAAAGGCCGAGTGTCTCACATAATATAACTACTAAAACAGCAATTATAGCATGGATATTAAGAGACATTGCAAAGACTCTCCGCAAAATACTTGCATCTCCTTTTACCATATAAAAATTCAAAAAACGCTGTGTTGCCATCGACATCGCGCTGTTCATAAATCCAAATAGCGCAACTGAACCAGCAACGACATTATAAACCCCATAATCCTCAACACCGAGAGTTTTCAATATGACTCTCGAAGTATAAAGGGTCACGAGCATTATCACGAACATCCTAATGTACAGGAATATCGTATTCTTTGCGATTCTTGATTTATCTATTACCTGAGCCACTCACTACAAATTTATTCGCATTAAAACAACTTACAACCTTCCATCAACGATCTTTCTGTCCAGGAATGCCTTGACATCAAATATCACATGCTGGTCTTCCAAAAGCGAACGTACATCAAGGTCTTCGAACTTCTTGTGCGCGACTGCAAGTATGGCGGTTGTGAACTTTTCCTTAGGAAGCTCGTTTGTCACTTCGATGCCGTATTCATGCCATACTATTTCAGGATTGACCCATGGGTCATAAACCGTGACATGGACATTGTACTCCTTCAAAGCCTTGTAAATGTCGATTACTTTCGTATTGCGCACATCCGGGCAGTTTTCCTTAAAAGTGAATCCGAGGATGAGTATGTTCGAATCCAAAACTTGGATGCCTTTTTTCAGCATAAGCTTGATTGTCTCGTTGGCCACATACTCGCCCATTCCGTCGTTCATGCGACGGCCCGCAAGAATGATTTCTGGGTTGTAGCCGTGCCTTTGGGCGCATTGTGCTAAATAGTACGGGTCAACTCCTATGCAGTGCCCTCCTACTAAACCTGGCTTGAACGGTAAAAAATTCCATTTCGTACTTGCCGCCTCCAATACGTCTTCTGTATCTATTCCCATAAGATTGAATATCTTGGACAATTCATTGACGAACGCGATGTTGATATCCCTCTGCGAGTTCTCGATTACTTTCGCAGCTTCGGCTACCTTTATGCTTGGAGCAAGATGAGTCCCTGCCACGATTACCGAACTGTAAATCTCATTCACCAATTTACCTATCTCCGGAGTTGAACCTGACGTCACTTTTTTGATATGTTCCACTGTATGTACCTTGTCTCCGGGATTTATTCTCTCCGGTGAATATCCTGCATAAAAGTCTTCATTAAACTTTAACCCTGACACTTTCTCCACTACCGGTATGCATTCATCTTCCGTAACACCAGGATAAACTGTTGATTCATATACCACTATGTCTCCTTTGGAGATAACTTTCCCTACTGTAGTGCTCGCTCCATACAACGGCGTAAGATCCGGTCTGTTATCCCTATCTACCGGTGTTGGTACTGCTACAACATAAAAATTACAATCTCTTATTTGCTCAATGTCTGCTGTACAAAACAAACCATTTTTTATCGCTCCCTGCAACAGTTCATCACTTACTTCCAATGTAGCATCATGGCCTGCCATCAATGCATCCACTCGTTCCTTATTCATATCATAGCCGAAAGTCTTGTATTTTGTAGAAAACAGGCGGGCAAGAGGAAGTCCCACATAGCCCAAGCCGATAACACAGATTTTAATGTCTTTCATTTTCATCAATATTTAATATTTTTACAACTTTACCAGGGTTGCCCACGATAAGTGAATTATTCGGAAAACGTCCGCTTACTACACTTCCTGCAGAAACAACGCTATTATCTCCTATCGAAGTATTTTTTAAAATTATTGCATTAAGCCCAATCCAAACATTATTACCTATCTCAATATCGGAAGCATGGTCTCTGCCATGCGTTCTGTTACTGCTATATAATTCATGACCGTTGGAATCGATTATTGATATTCCTGATGCCATTACGCAATTATTTCCAATGACAATCCGTTTTTGCGCATGGATATATGCGCCATTTATCCTGCAATTATCTCCAATAGTAATTTCACTTTTTTCACCATCGTTTAAAATTTCAGTATAAAAAGGCATTCCTGCATGATAATTCCTTGCAGATCTGCCTATTTGACAGTTCTATCCAATTATTATTTTCTCTTTTGATTTGCTTACAATATGACTTTTATAGTGAACAACCGTATTTCTACCTAAGCTGATATTTTTATTTCTCGAAACTAACAACTTAGTATGCATTTTAGACAATATATGCAGTAACAAATTTCTCATAATTAATATTACTTTTCTTGCACTTTCCTATTTACATACCCTTCCGCCCCGTTCATGGATATTATTTTCGCAGGAACGCCACCAACGCAAGCATTGTCAGGAATGTCGCTTGTCACAACTGCATTTGCTCCTATTGCCACATTATTGCCTATCGTCACTTTTCCTACTATTTTGGCACCAGGGCCTATATATACCTCGTTCCCGATGACAGGACATCCTTTATGTTTACCCCTATTCGCTTGTCCCAAAGTCACGCCTTGCGATATATTGACATTGTCGCCTATTATAGTACCTCCATTGACTACGATAGTACCATAATGCCCGATATAAAAACCTTTTCCGATTTTGGTATTCCAAGGTATCTGTATGCCATAATGTCTTTGCATTAATAACAGTTTCATCTTGAACAGCAAGGTAAAAGGCAATAAGTATTTTCTTTTTCCCGCGCTTTGAACTAAACGAAGAAAAAAGGTGTACTTGAAACCAGGTATCATAAAGTAGGATTTAAGGAATCCTCCTTCTCCAGTGTACCTGTAAAGGTCTTGTTTTATCAATGTTAAAACCGACATTTAATTAAGTTAATAATAAAAAAAATTCAATCACTCAAATATGATGTTTTTTAATTATAACTTCAGACACTTCAATAGAAAAATATCATTTTTATAATTGACATCTAATAATCAATCTAATTTATTTAACATCAATCAAATATGGCATATTCAATTTATTATTTTGAAACTATATATTTGATATTAAATTAATTACAAAGAAGTTGAATTTCTTACTGGACACCAGTAATTTTTTATAAATGCTAACATTCTGTACTTCAATAATGTTTTTCAGACCATTATCAATATAAGATCATGCATTCAAATTCTCCCAATACCATTTACATGCCTCTTTCAATCCTTCTCTCATGGAATATTTTGGATCATATCCCAACAATTTTTTCGCTTTATCCACATTTGCCAGCGAGTGCGGGATATCACCGGCTCTGTTGGGACCGTGCGTAGCATCTATGTTAGCTATCTTAGGGTCATATTCAGAAAGATATTCCTTAAGATATGCCACCAACTGATTTAGAGTGGTTCGCTCTCCGTATGCAGTGTTATATATCTGATTCAATGCCTCCGGATTCTGTGTCTGAAGTGCCAACATGTTCATCTGTATCACATTGTCTATGTAAGTAAAATCCCTGCTGTATTCCCCGTCTCCGTTGATGTTAGGAGCTTCGTGATTCATAAACTTTTTTACAAAAAGAGGAATTACAGCAGCATACGCTCCGTTTGGATCCTGACGGCGTCCGAAAACATTAAAATATCTAAGCCCTATGTATTCGGTGCCGTATGTTTTAGCAAAAACATCCGCATACAATTCGTTCACATATTTAGTGATGGCGTATGGCGAAAGAGGCTTCCCTATTACATCTTCAACCTTAGGAAGGGTCTTGCTGTCCCCGTATGTTGAGCTACTGGCGGCGAATATGAATCTTTTCACTCCGGCATCCCTTGAGGCTATTATCATATTCAAAAAACCTCCTATATTCACTTCATTTGTCGTTACCGGGTCTTTTATTGAACGTGGCACTGAGCCAAGCGCTGCTTCATGCAGTACATATTCCACTCCATCCACGGCTTTCCTGCAGTCATTCATATTGCGTATATCTCCGACAATCAATTTGAATGTGGTCGGATATTTCTCAATCAGCGGCAAAATATTCTCAATATGTCCTGTTGAAAAATTATCAAGACAAATTACATTGTCCCCATTTTCAAGCAATGCTTCACAGAGGTTAGAGCCTATAAATCCGGCTCCTCCAGTAACCAATACTTTCATATATTATAACAGATTTTACAAATAGTGTACTCAACGATAATTAATTTATAATAAATTTAAATAATTAATTTCAATATATTATATCTTATCAATTATTGGAAAGACATATACAAAATTTATAACTAGTATTATTTTTTATAGATTATATTTATTGTAATTATTTTTATTATAAATATTGGTAATTTATTGTCATCTGCTCTTTAATAAAACACATTCCATCACTCCAATATCTCTATGTAATTTCTTGGCATGGAGTCTATTTGGGCGGTGATGATGCCGTTGAGGTCTATATAGACACGGCGGATGTTTTGTACGCGGCGCAACACTCCTTCCATGCCGGCGAGCTTGCCTCCCAAGATGCGGCATCGCCTGCCTATGTAGTTGAAAGCATCGCCAAACTCCATCAAAGTGACATGCTCCTGCATCTCTTCCACCACAAAGATAAAACGCTGCATGGAAGCATCATCGACAATGATAATCCTCCTTGCTTCGTTCTTCTCGAAGTCAGTCATGTCAGCACGCAAATCTTCCCGAGGAATATATGTCATAAACCGGAGATAACTGCACGAATTGTCATTATGTTTCAACTCCGTTATCCGGTCTTTGCTGCTGTGTATGAAAATAAGATTACTGATTTTTAAAGACTCCACTACCTTGGGACCGCTCTCGTCCGGTATTATCTTTTTATCAACAGGCAGGAAGTACTCAACACCCTCTTCTTTCAAGACCTCCCGTATGGCAAAACCACGCCCGTATGCCACCCTCATTGGAAACCAAAAACATTCGTCACTGCTTGCTCCGGCAGGTATCGAACTCTTCATGATATGGCAAACTTGGGGGACACCGTAAAATTCACTTTACGAGCATCAACAGTTTCGACTATCGACAAGTCTTTTATACAAACGTGCTGCATCACAACGACATTTTGTACTTGACATTCACTAACTAACTCTGCATATTCCCATAACACTATATTAGTAGGAAATACAGAGTGCAAATTTAATCATTTTTTTAATATCGCAAAATTAAAATAAATTTTTTTTATAAAAACTTATAAACAATTCTATATTTCACTATTTTAATCTATTCAAACCCAAAATCTTCCTCTTTCAACACATCGTCATGGCTTTTGACGAAACAACGATTTGAACATCAAGGCTCTAAACTTTTTAGGCATAAGTACTTGCGTTACAAAACGCACCATGACATTAACCCACATTCTCATGATGTTTATCATCCCATTATCTCTCATGAAACGCTGTATCCTCAACTCACTCCTGAAATAACGCCATCCTCCTCTGCGACCGTAAAGATTATCATCGACTCTCACATCTACAAGCACTTCTTCCATGTTAGCAAAAGTATATCCTGCCAAAGCCATCCTTATCCACAGATAATAATCCTCCTCACAATACCAGTCTATGTATCCTCCAATATTATTAATCATTGACTTACGAAACATCACCGTCATGTGATTCATTGGACAGCGCGACTTCATATATCTCTTGATATCATTATCGTCAACAGGGACATTGCGGCGTCCTACTATTTTACCTTCACCAGTAAATTCCATTATCTGTCCACCAACAACGGCAACATCCGGATGTCGTTGCAAATAATTCATCTGCAATTCAAACCGATTTTCTTTAGAAATATCGTCGCTATCCATTATGGCTATTATCTCATGAGTTGCAGCATCTATTGCAGTCTGTCTCGCTACTGCATGACCTTCATTCTTTTTTTTACAAATGACCTTAAGTACCGGAATTTCATGTTCAAGACGCGACACCTCCGACATAATATCTTCAGGAACAGGACCATCGACAACCAATACTATCTCATCGGGTTTCAATGTCTGTCTATGATATATGCTTTCTACCGCAATGGCAAAATACTCAGCACGGTCTCTTTCATATACCGACATACATACCGAAAAAGATATCTTACTCATTGTCTCGAATCTGTTTATGTCACTAATTATTAAAATCTATTGCAAAGATACATTAATCATATAACATTATAATCAAATATCAGGAAATAAAGAATATGCTTCCCACATCTATGAGTTCGCCTTCATATAACTCCATCATAATCATGCCGTATTTTTGAAGGAAAGCATCCAAGCTTTCTTTTTCGGGAATGTTTTTTGTGCTGCCACAAACTACGACCTTATTTCCTGTCAACCCGCAACAGCCTGGAAAAAATCCGTGATCATGTCCTTCCAACCTTATCTGTTCAGGAGCTATGTACAACACATCGCAACCATATTCTTCGAGTTTTTTCTGTATTCCCTTGTCGGAAGTGATGAAAGCCTTGTCATTCAAAGCCAACAGGTTACACCGCGTATATCCTTGATTTACACATATCTCTCTGCCGAATGTCAACAATGAAGCATCGCTATAGCGTGTATTATGTATAAAAGTATCGCCTATTCCTACGGCGTTATAGAGTGCCGTATAAGGATATTTCTTACCCACCGGCTTATCACCTTTCTTCAACGATACCTTATATTTATCAAGAGCCTTTACAATATTAGCAGGAGCATCAGGTGCATATATCACTGTCTTACAATTTCTTTCGTCTTTACAGAAAAAGAAAATATCGGGGTGTCCGCTTATCGACTTATATGCTTCTTTCCCTCCCTTCATCCATAGCACCTCACCCATGGTTTTCAACTTTCGCCTTGCCTCCTCAGGCATACGGGCATCTGCAATGATAACGACATCCGGTTTCTTATTCACCACAAAACTGTCATTTTGCAGTGTATCATCGGTTTTAAAAACCACCTTGTTGTAACGTTGCTGCAACATCACCTTGTTGGCCGCCTTCCATCCTATGGCATGATTCAACTGTGCAGATGGCACCTTTATAATAAGGTGTTCCGTATCTTCTTTTATATTGTTCAAACGTCGTGCCCACAATTCTCCATGTACCATTTCGGCGAAATTGTGATGATAAGGACCTGCCACCAAAGCAGCACCGTCCAATTCCTCCGAGGCATGAAGACCCATACGCAGCACTTTGACACTGTTGTCATCAAAATACGATAACAGCGTAGCCGTCTGACCAACAGCCTCCTGCAGAGTCAGCGGCACGTATCTCCCGTCAAGATACATCTGCTCCAACACGGTATCTTTCACCACCACGCAAGGATAGATTCTCGTCTCAGAAGCTCCGAGACGCACAATGTCGGATGCTGTATTCATATCTTTTTCAAAAGTATCTCCCGGAAGACCGAGCATCATCTGCAAGCCGAGAGTGACATTTTCTGCAAGTATCATTGCCGATGCCTCTTCTATATCCTTGAAAGTATGTCCTCTGCCGCACAGACGCAAGACCTCATCATCAGTAGTCTGTGCTCCGAGTTCAATGTTGAGCATTCCGTAACGTTTTAATGTCCTGACACGTTGCGAACTTATATAGTCCGGACGAGTACTGCAACGCAAACCATCGACAAGACCGGCATCAAGATAAGGCTGCACTGCTTCAAGATATTTATCCTGCATGGATTCCGGCAACCCCGTGAAATTGCCTCCGAAAAATGCGACTTCAACAAAACGTTCATCTTCGACAAATGTTGACAAATGTCGATCGATAATATGCTTAACATCTTCACTATCAACAAAATGCTGCTTACCGGTAATGCTGAACTGATTACAGTACACACATCTGTACGGACATGCAAGTTCCGGAAGAAATATAGGTATGTTATAGTATCTCATTTGGATAACAAAAATGCAAAATAATATCGAATTATCAATATATGGGTTTAAAAAAAACTGTAATTTTGCAAAATAATTTAAATTAACAAAAATGAGAAATATCGGTAAAGTTCTATTTGTTTCTTTGATAGCCTTGTTTCTTATTGGAGGAACGAGTAGCTGTAACAGCAAAAAAAAGATGCTCAAGCAAGAGTATGAGATGAAATTGCAACAGGCAAAAGATGACCTCAATGCCATCATTAACGATCAAAGCGATTTGACATTGGACCAACAGATTGCAAGAATTGAAGAAATCAGCAATGGCGACTTCAATGACCCTGAACTTAACGAACTCATTGAATATGCAAAATTGTATGTAAAATTGGCTGAAGAAGAAAAGCTTAAAGAAGAACGCAGAGCTGAAGAAGAAAGGCTTCGCATGGAAGAGTTGAATAACATTCCCAAGACCTCATTGGAAGATTATTTCGGCAAAATAGCCGGTGCAAGCAGCATTTCAAGTGCCAACAGCCTTATCAACGAGGCATTGGAACTTTTTGCATCACCCGACGCCATAGTATTGATACGTATCAACAGCTTTGGAGACTATGACCGCCCGACAACTGCTGTTGAATATCTTAACTATCTGAAAGACAGCAAAGAAGCCAAGATGCGCATCTATGAGGCAAAATACGACGACAACAATAAGATAACTGAATTGGAATTGATAAAGAAATAAATAATATGAAAAGAATATTTTTAGCAGTATTGATGGGCGTTTTCATGCTCGCATCGACAGAAGTCAAAGCCCAGGATATCAGTCCGGAACGTAAACAGGCAATCGACAGTCTCGCACTCGAAAAAGTAAGAGACCTCAGCAAATATATCAAGATAGTAGGTTCAAAAGACACTCCATGGAGCGAGGCAAACAGAGTAATAGAACGTGTGGAAGAGTTGTTCGCCCCTGATGCCGAAATAGGAGTATCATCACTCAGCTCCCAGAAAATCAATTATTATTCAGTACGCAAATATTTAGAACGTCTTATGCGTCTGAATTATGACAAAGTGGAGATAGAATGGTATAATATTGAATATGTGTCCGACCTGCAAAGACAACCTGACGGAACTTATGTCGGTGTCATCACAATATTCCAGACCTTCAAAGGTTATGATAAAGAAGGCAGACTGGTATATAAAGACACTACCAAGAAAGACATTACGATATATGTCAAACGCAAAGAGACACAAATAGGCGGACGTCTTATCGGATTCTGGGATGTCTTGCTCGGCGACATGAGAGTCAAAGAGACAACGCACTGATGCCGACAAACCTTCGTTGTAAATTCTAAAAATTTAAAAGATGAAATCTTTGTTGAGGTCATTATCATTAATCATTATGCTCATAATCTTCTATCATGCTGATTGTCAAACATACAGCATAAGCAACAACATAATAGACGAGAGTGATTTTTATATGATGACCAAACAGATGAGTCAATTTTTCAGTCGTTTTAACAACGAAGAAGATCAATATGGGGTAAAATATCACCCCGACAGTCCGGAATATCGCGACAACAAAAGAAGAGCAGAGATTCTTCCTATCTTGTTTGACAGTGAGAATCCCCGCACGAGCGGCAAGTTGCGTGACATGTTTATCGCCGATGTAACTTCCGATGAAGAGCACTACATGGAGTTTTTGGGAGGAGAATGGTTTTCAGAAGTATCTGCTACTTTCCTTTGGAAAAACAAACCTGTTTCCATAAGTCTAATCCTGACAGTAGAACAGGAAAACTTAGGCTCCAAATGGGTACTTACCAACGTCATCTTTACGGAATTCAACAAGATGTTCCCTTCCGGAGAGATGGCAGAACGCGAAAAGCATTTTCTTCACCCCATGAGTCATGAACTCGACTTTTTCAATATTCACAAGGCTTTCAGAAATCCTCAATATATTGAGTATTATTCTTCAAAAAATTATTATCCTGACTATCTGACATTGTTTTTTTACGAAATAAAGAACGGCAATCTTACGTTCGAAAATGTAGATGCTGTCAAGTTTCACATTTTCCAGATAGGAAATTGGTATTTTGAGGTGTCGTGGTTTAACAGGACCGGGCATAATGCCGGTTGGCTAATCTCTAACCTCATTTATCTGAAAGATGAGGAAAAAGCATCACTGTTAAAGTTCTATCAACCTAAATAATGTATAATAATGAAGGTTTTACTAACATTGCTACTTATATTCGCAGGTAGTGTCTCCGCTTTTTCACAAACTAAAAACAGTAATAATGATATTGCTGAATACAAGGGTAAAATAACTCTCATGATGAAATATCTCGAAGAGACATTATCATTCATAGGGAATCCGGGAAATACTCCTCAGGAGAAAGACATCATTTTTAAAGACAGTTATGCTAAAATATTTGTTGACAACAAGGTACAAATTGAAGACGACCTGGACGAAAACCGCATGATGCCTATCTATAAGGATGTACAGGCTTATCTCAAAGATATTGACTTCTTCTTTGACAGTATCGCTTTCTCCTTTGATATCAAAGACATAGAAACTAAAACCAATGATAAGGGAGAAACATTCTTCAAAGTCATCATCAACCGTAATATGGAAGGTGTAAATATATTGGGCAATAACGTAAAAAATACACAGCAACGTTTTATTGAAATCAATGTTGACCCCAACAAAAAAGACCTTAAAATAGCAAGTATTTATACTACAAAACCGAATAACAAAGAAGAGATCCGCAACTGGTGGATTTTGATGTCGCCTGCCTGGAAGTCATATTTCGGAAAAGACATTATTGTCAACGACTCCGTCATGCTCAAGGATGTGTTCAACATAGCCGATGACTATCTGATACGTTATGTTCATAAAGATACCATCATTCCGGACACTCTCATGGTTTTTGCCACCGACACTGTCCCGGCTTCTTACTCTTTCCTATATAACAATATCACTCCGGACACAATATTTGTCGTTCAAAAAAATCAACCAACAGTCGTTTATGATACCATATACACCGACACTAAACCTTTAAACAATTATATCAACAACATTCTGAAAACTACTGAAGTAAACATATCAGGCAACGAAGAAATACGAGATCTCGAACCTTTGGAAAAACTGTCAGAGCTGTCTTACCTCGATTGCTCCAATACTATTGTGAAAGAGTTGTTCCCTATACGTAATCTCAATAAACTCAAAACTTTAAACATCAGCAACACTTACATTGACGACATATCAGATTTACGATATGTCAATACCATAACAACATTTATAGCCGACAATACCCGAATAGACAGTATTAATACTTTGGCTCTGTTTGAAAATCTTGAAAAATTGTCACTTAATAACACCAACATAACAGATTTATCCACTCTGTCTGAATGTATCAAACTCGAGACACTTTACCTGAACGGGACCAAAATATCTGACCTTAACGACATCAAAGGGTTAAACAACCTCCACGATTTGGACGTCAGCAATACTGCTATTAGTAATTTAGATTCTCTTTATAACCTGAAAGCATTACAAATCTTAAATATAGACAGTACCATTGTACAAGACTTGTCTCCTCTTTCCGATATTAATTCACTCAACGTGCTGTATTGCAGCAATACCGGTATTTCAGACTTGATGCCATTGGCAAACAATAAATTCCTGACAAAGATATATTGCGACAAGACAAATATCAATGCAGAAAAAGTAAACCTGTTTAAGGAAAAAAGACCTTTTACTCTTGTTATTTTTGATACAGAGTCTCTCAATGAATGGTGGAAAGATTTAGCTCAACATTGGAAAGCAACACTTGCCGAACAATGTAATACAAGTATAACCCCAACAACGGAAGAACTGCATAATATCATCAATATCAAAAATTTACGTATTGACAACCGTTTTCAGGACATATTACCTGTCATCAGACTTACCAATCTCGAACATATAGATCTCTCCGGTTCTTTAGTCATAGATATTAATCCTCTTTATGGACATTACAAATTGGAAACCGTAGTGCTCGACAATACAATGGTAACTGACCTGACACCACTGTCACGATCGACAAACATCAAAAAAATAAGCATACAAAACACCAACATACAAGATCTTTCTCCTTTATACAATCTGAATAACCTCAATATGGTTTTTGCTGAAAACAGTAAAGTCACTGATGATCAAGTTTTTAATCTCCGACAAAAACAACCTAAGGCGACAGTGTTTTATCAAGGCGACCAGTTGAAAACATGGTGGAACAATCTCGATGCCACATGGCGTGACATTTTCAGACAACATGTCAGCTGCGATGCCCAACCTTCTGAGATGCAATTGCAAGAGATTGCTAACCTTGAAAGCATCATTGTTGAACCTACATTCACGATAAACAGTATTGAACCTCTCACCAAACTGCCTTTCCTTAAAAAAGTTGTTATCAACGACAACTACATTCAAGACTTGACACCTTTGCAGTTCAACACTTTGCTTGAAGAAATCTCTTTCAACGGAAATCCCGTTTCCGACATCATGCCATTGTCAACACTTACAAACCTCAAAAAACTCAATCTGCAAAATACTGAAATAGCAGAATTGACAGCATTGGAAAACATGTTGAATCTTATTTCTTTGAATATATCGGGAACCTTGGTCAAGAATCTTAAACCCATTTCCAATCTGACAGCATTGGAAGATATCTCCATCACTAATACTCCAATTAAAAGTATCATTCCTTTAGAGGGAATCATGTCTTTGAAACATATTACAGCTTACAAGACAAAAATAAAAGCTAAAAGTATAGAAACATTCCGCAATGCAAGAAACGATATCAATATTCTATACTATTGATAACCTGTATTTCACAATATTGGTTTGAATATTTGACTATTTAACAGTAATTACGGCACGATTTTGGCGTATGATTATGACATATTAAGATAAAAACAATTGCTGAGAAAAATATTTTGATATTTTTGCAACATAAAATATAACAAATGTTGAACACCATATTAGCGAACAAAATACCTGAAAAGATTCAAAAAAGCATTAAGTTTTGGATAGATTTATTGGTATTCCTCGTCTCTGTAGTATTAATAGGTACTGCCGTCGTTGATTACGGTTTTGTCCTTGACGAAACAGAAACATTGTATATCAGTAAGATATATAATTTTACGTGGTGGTTTTATTTAATTGTCTTTACCGGGAGACTTATTTTGACATGGACAGAAATAACAAGAAAAACTATTTTCCTTACCATTATGCTTGGAGTAATGTTTTACTTGTCATTGATAGCAAAATTTGTCAATGTCGCAGAGACATCATCATGGTTTGCAATATGGAATTTTTTGAAAAGCAAATATTTCATCGTTGCATTGATAGGCATTTTCGCTGTTCTTAACGTTAGCAAAGGCGTTGTCAATTTTATCAATAAGAAAACAAATCCGGCATTATTATTGGTCGCCGGTTTTGCTCTGATAATTTTCTTCGGCACCTTATTATTATTATTGCCACGTTCTACAATCGAACATTTTAGATTGCCCTTAGCTGATGCACTCTTTGTATCAACAAGTGCTGTTTGCGTAACAGGGTTGTCGCCTGTTGATTTGGCACACACCTTCACTCTGGAAGGTCAGATAGTCATCATGCTATTGATACAGATAGGCGGACTTGGCGTAATGACGATAACAAGTTTCTTTGCTCTTTTCTTCATGGGTAGCACAAGTCTTTATAACCAGTTTGCTCTACGTGACATGTTAGGTTCGGATGCTTTCAGCTCACTTATCTCCACATTGCTCAACATCCTTATTTTCACATTCACTATTGAAGCTATAGGAGCATTGTTGATATGGATAAGCATTCATTCCACCATGAATATGACTTTGAATGAAGAGATTTTCTTCTCTGTATTTCATGCCGTCTCAGCATTCTGCAACGCAGGTTTCTCTACTTTGACAGGCAACCTCGGCAATCCGGCAATTTTATATAATCACAACTGGTTTTATATTATAATCTCCATATTGATAATTTTGGGCGGCATAGGTTTTCCAATTTTAGTCAATTTTAAAAATGTCTTGGCATTTCATATAAAGAGTTTTTGTATGAAATTATTCAAAAAAAATTATAAACAAATTCGTTATCAGCATCTTACAAATATCAACACTAAGATTGTCATAGTAACGACATCCATTTTGATAGTTTTCGGTACTATAATAATAGCAATTTTAGAATGGAATAATGCCTTTGTCCACATGGACATCGAAGACAAGATAGTACAATCTTTCTTCAACTCTGTAACACCGAGAACCGCAGGTTTCAACAGTGTGGACCTAACCAATTTCTCATTGCTTACTATCATAGTATATTCTGTTTTGATGTGGATTGGCGGTGGTTCCCAATCAACGGCAGGCGGTATAAAAGTCAATACTTTTGCTGTTGCCATTTCTAATTTCTTCTCAGTAATACGAGGAAAAACATCCGTAACACTATTCAACAGAGAACTATCGGCAGAGTCAGTGCGACGCGCCTCGGCTACTATTTTCGGATCTTTGATAACAATCATCGTATTCTTCCTTATACTTGTAGCCATGGAGCCTGAAATATCCCCCAAAGGTCTTCTCTTTGAAACCATCTCTGCTTATTGTACTGTAGGATCCAGCCTTAACATAACACCACTATTGGCTGACAACAGCAAGATAATAGTGTCGGTGCTAATGTTTATTGGTCGTGTCAGTCTTATCACCATACTGATGAGCGTCATTCAACAAAAAGGCAATACCAAATACCGTTATCCCAAAGACAATGTTATCATTAACTAAATAAAACGATATGAAATATTTAATAATAGGCTTAGGCAATTTTGGCAAAACTCTTGCCGAAGAATTAATCGACAAAGGTCATGAAGTAATCGGTGTTGATAATAATGAACATATAGTGGACAACATAAAAGACAGAATATCGCTTGCATATATATTAGATGCAACGGAACGGTCTTCATTGAAGGCATTGCCATTAGATGAAATAGATTGCGCTATAGTAGCGATAGGACAAAGTATGGATTCTTCATTACGTACTGTTGCCGCTTTGAAAGAGCTGTCAGTAAAAAGAATCTATGCCCGTGCTTTGGATGAAACACACCAATCCATTCTCGGTGCCATGAACATAGAAAAAATATTTATACCTGAATGTTATGCGGCAAGAATCTTTGCAGAAAAATTTTCAAGCGATATAAAAAGAAGATAAAAAAAACTGTTAGTTGTCAACAACTAACAGTTTTTTTAAAAATCATTAAAATACTAATCAATCATCATAATACAGGAACTCACCTGTAAGTCTGAAAACAAGTTCCATATTGTTATCCAGTTCTATCTTAACTTTACTTCTTTCCTTATCAATCTCATTGACACAATAGCCGGAATGATTACTTTCTATATAGTTTGTAATCTGAGGAACAAGAAATGCTGTTGTCAAACAATTTACCTTATTGCTAAGGTCAAGCCATTCACCTTTCCTGTCAAACTCTATCTTGGTATTATCATCGAAACGCACCGTAAATTCATTATCTTCAATATCCTTCATGACAGATACCACATTTTGTTTTGCGAAATACGTAGTGATGAATTCACGTGCTTTTGCAGGTAAATCATTGATTGTCACTTTAATGTCCTTAGCTTGAGAAACAAAACCCAACGCAAGGAGCAACGCCATTGTTAAAAGTTTTCTTTTCATAGTTTTTTAATTTTACATTAACCAAATAATTTTTTCTTTATTTTTGTTCATTAAACAATTCACTTTATTTTTGTCATCAGCAAAACCAAGCAAGAAACCTCCCCCACCGGAACCACAAATCTTAACTTGAAAATGCTCGGTCTCTATTCGAGAAGAAAAATATGGCATCATACTGTCAGGAATCATGGGACGCATCATAACTGTCTGATAATATGACAACTCAGATAAGTTTTCATAAAAATCTTTACTGTCTCCATTAACTAAAGAAGTGATACATTTCTTTACATTAGGATAATATAAACGTTGAAAATCAACGTAAAAACCCTTATCTGCATACCTTTCCCTAAAATATGATACAAGTTGTCCTGTATTGCTTTTCACTTTACTATCCAAAAGAAAGACATGCACATCATCAGGCATAAAATCTTTCTCCAACATTGTCAACGACTTATCTTCATTTATTACAAATGGTCTGCCATAATAGCACTGCATGGGATCCAAGCCAGAACTTGTAGAATGGAAACAATTCTCCATAGAAGCAAGTAAAGACCTGAGCAATACATTATCAACAGCCTTATCAATACAATAACGTTCATAAACAGCTGCTGTCAAAGCTCCTGAACTACCCACTCCATATCCGTATGGAATATCTGAAGCGAAATATAAACCTTCGTCCAGATCCTTTTTAAATGCCATCAAGTCCAAAACAGAATTGACATCTTCATTTTCAAGAAGATATGACAAAAAGTCATATAGAGATCTACTTGAACTCATAGCAAATTCATCATTACTGTTCTCTGCATATTGCCAGCGTGCCGAAGATGGATAATAAGGCATCAGCAAAGCAGGTGAACCGAAAATCATAGAATATTCACCGAACAAAATCACTTTACCATGATAAACCCTGCTTTCCATAATCATCCGACTATATCATCAATCCATTTATTATCGACACAATATTTGACAAGGTCCTTTTTTATGAAGTCAACGACATCATCGGCGACACTGTCGGGATAAAGCAGATGCACATTAGGACCTGCATCAAGTGTAAAACACAAAGGTATATTGCAACAAGTACGATAATGCCTCACTGCCTCAATAATCTTCATCGTTTCCGGCATCATAAGATCAAAAGGAGGATTAGAGGTATGCATCAATTCATGAAGCTGTAATGCCTCGGATTCGGCAATCTCGATGAAAGTATCAATATCGCCTTGCTGTAATGCCTGAATCAACACTTCGGTGTTATGACGTGCCTTCTCATAACGTGAGACGGCCCAAGGATGATTGTCCATAAGAGAATGCCCCACACGACTTGAAATACTTTTCTCTTTGGAACTTACTATCAATATGCTGTCATGATAAGTCTTGAATATCGGAGCCACCATGTTTTCAACAGACACGGCGAACTCGTCCGAACTGCCTATCACTGAAGGTGTCTCCCCCCACAATGCCATAACAGGATATACAGAACGTGACGCACTCCCCGAAGCAAGTCGCGACAAAAACGATGCCTTGTTCAAATCAATGGATGTATCATCATGATTGACAGTCTTTTCTATCTCCAACAAACACATCACCAATGCACTCATGGATGATGCACTCGACGCTATACCTGAAGAATGTGGAAAGGAATTGCTACTACTTATTTCAAGATGCATACCATCCAGGAAACCAAAATATTGCTTGTTGTCAACAAGAAATTTATTTATCTTGTCCCTAAATATTGCATTTTCTTTACCTTCAAAATAAAAATCCAGAACATTTTCCCTGCAATATTCACATTTTATTTTTGTTTCAGTATAACAACGACTTAATGTAAAACTCACTGAAGGGTTATTCGGTAATTGTTTACCATGTTTCCCCCAATATTTTATTATCGCAATATTTGACGGACTTTTTTTAGTTACAACAAACGGATAATCAAATTTTCCCTTCATAGTTTTTTTTAACAGTACATGTCTTACAAAAATAATGCCAAACCTCGTTTAAAACGCTTGTTGTTAAAATTTATTATATTTTACACAAAAATACACATTTTATCAAGCAGGAAAGAATCATCATTACACATTATTACGCACAACATCATTGTATTTTAAAATCACGTCAAAGCCTTTTTTATGAAAATAAGAAAACACTTTATCATGAGACAACTCGGTGGCGGCAAGGAAAAAGTCGCCTCCCCAGGCTCCCAAGGATTTAAGACTGCCGTCAAAGTCAGGAAATAATGTCTTAATGGCAGGACGTTCCAAACAATTCGACATTATAGCCTCATGTATGTCCATGAAACTGCAAAAATCTTTCAATTCACAAATATTGGGAAGAGACAGACTCAACTCGGAGACAGTATAAATGTCATCGCCAAAATCGTTGGACATCAGTTTTTCCTTGAAATAAGACACTTCCACGGAAGTCTTTTGTTTATGACCCCGGTACACAAAATACAGATTATCAGCAAAAGGAGGGTTGAAATCTATCTCACGGTAATGTGCTTCACCACTTTCAAGATAATATAATATGGGCTTTGAAGCCTTGGCACAAGCTATATCATAACCGGAGCCACCGAAAGTATCACGCAACAACTTGTAAGGGTCTATATCAGCCCACATAGCCATATTGGTTATCAATGTAGAACTGCTGCCAAGACCCCATTCCGGCTCGAAATCCAAACGAGTGACAAAATCATAATCGCCCCTTTCATTCAGAATACAGTCATTCTGCTTCTTCACCGCCTTGAATATTTTACTCAGCATAAAAGCCATCTCTACATTGTCTGAGCCTCTTACGCTGAAGTCGTGTTTGTTCAACATGGAAGAAAACCATAATCCTTTTGGAGAATAGGCATCCCAATGTATGATGTTGTTATTGGTTGCCAACACATTGACATCAAGACTTTGACCTATTTTCAAGGGCAAGGCAAGAGCAATAGCACCTTGCAAGACGAGATATTCCCCAGTCAACAACAATTTACCGTTGGATTTGTACCTGCTCATCATGAAACATATTGTAAATGTTATTTTCTCAATGTCTTGAGATAACTCTCCACAGCAGAATAACTCACTGTGACATCTGAGAAATATGATAATGCCAAAGACTTCTCTTTTTCGGAAGCTCCCAACTGATTGAGAATATTAGAAAGGTGCATTTTCATGTGTCCCTGCTGTATCCCGCTTGTTATCAAGGATTTGACTGCTGCATAATTGTTTGCAAGTCCCATGGTGGCAGCTATGGTCATCAATTCAGTGGCAGAAGGATTACCCAACAGTTCCAAAGACTCTTTTGCAAGAGGATGCAACTTGGTAAGACCACCAACAGTGCCGAGTGCCAATGGCACCTCAAGGCTGAAGATAAATATGCCATCTTGTATCTCCACAGATGAAAGACTCTCATAATGACCATTGCGAGCTGCAAAAGAATGCCCTGCTGCCTCAGTAGCACGAAAGTCGTTTCCCGTAGCTATCACTACAGCATCGATACCGTTATATATTCCCTTATTATGTGTTGTGGCACGATATACATCAATATGGGCAATGTCAACAGCCTTCTTGAATTTATCTGCAAAAGCCCTTCCACTGAGATGACTGTCAACACCATCGAAAGCATGAACAGGACATTGTACCCAAACATGCACCCTACACTCAGGTGTATAATTCGACAAAATACTCATAACTATCTCAACACTGCGTTCATTATCTTCCAAGTCATTATAACAAGCAAAAAAATCCTGCAAACTGTGAGCAAAAGATTCAAGGACTGAATTGATGAAATTGGCACCCATAGAATTGCAAGTGTCGAATGACACAAGCAACTGATAATAGTTTTTCATCCTGTCAGTAAAATCCACCAATTGTATATCTACGACTCCACCCCCGCGTCTCCTCATATTGACGGTTATGTCTTCAGCATCCGAAAGCAATTTTTTCCTGATATCGGGCATTAACCCTTTTATCACTTCTTTCCTGCCATTCCAGCAAAAATGAACCTGCCCCATTTTCTTAACATCGACAACTTCAGCATGAAATCCACCTCTTTCACTCCAGAATTTAGCTGCTGCAGATGCCGCTGCCACAACAGAGCTTTCCTCAATGACCATAGGAACGACATAATTTTTACCATTGATAAGCACATTGGGCGAAACACCGTAAGGTATATGAAAATTGGAAATAGTGTTCTCGCTAAACTCATCGAACTGCTTCTGTTTTACCGGATCGGCATACCAAAAACTCTTCAACAAAGAAACAAACTCACCGGGATTCTCTATATATTCAGCAACCGCCTTGAGTTTGTCTTCTTTCAAAAGCTTAGAAAAGCCTTTCTTTATCTTATCTCTTTTCCTTATGGGTTTATTCTCATCCATATATTTATTGTCACGCAAAACAAAGATAAAACGTAATAGACATAAACTCCATCTTGATTTTGCCTTACCGCATCTTGATTTTGCATCTCACTGCAAAAATAATAATTTTTTCATTATCTGAGATTTATTTTTTTCAGTGTAAAAAATATACAACATTCAACATTATTCACCATTGATTTAAACATGACATTATTACCAATATCAATAATTCATATTATGATAATTCTAAATCACATATAAAAACCATCGATAAAACAAAAATACCATAGTAAAGAAAAAATCACATTTATTATATTGTAAAAACAAGTATATTTTCTATAAAAATATCTGTATGTGAAATTTTATATATATCTGAATATTAAATATTTAAACTTTTTAATGCATAAAAATATCTGTACATCTCAAATATCGGTCATCTTGTTATTATTGGAAAATTATTCTATGTAATTGTTTAATAACATAGATATTTTAAATATCTAAAGCCACAAAAATGTCTGTATGTAAAACTTTATATATATCTGAATAATAAATATTTATATTTTTTGATACTTAAAAATTTCTGTATATTTTCAATCTATGATGCCATGTTAATATTAGAATAATCATTCACATACTCTTACCGCATAACTCTCATATAATATAAACAACAATGCCAGCAAAATGTCTGTATGTGAAATTTCATATCTATCTGAATATTAGGTATTTATAATTTTGATAAACATAAAAGTCTGTATCATCGCTTTTTTAGGTTACATTAAAAAAACATCCAATGGCTGAAAAAATTACAGAAAAAACAACACAGAGTTATTTTATGGAAATTACATTAGTAGTTTTATAATAAAACTGATGATTTATTGCTGAAACAATCCATTGAACATTAAAAAACAAGATATAATATACTGTCATTCAAGAAATAACTAAAATATATGTAAAGTCCTATAAAAAAAGTATGATTTTTTTTGGATTAATGAAAAATTAGTCTTATCTTTGACGCAATTAAAAAACATCGTGTTATGAAACAGATATTAAAATACAACCTGTAAAGTCTTCGCAATAAATAATGTACCGCCGTTTGTGGAGACAGTTACCATTGTGCAATACTGATAAATGGCACTACCAGGCAAAGACTTCTTGTCTTTATGAGACAGTTGAACATCCTGTTTGATGGTACACCAAAGTTTTCTAAATCATTTATTAACAAAAAACTATTATCATGAAAAAACTTTACACGAAAAACATCATCATTATGATGGCATTATTCTTAACATTAAGCCTTAATGCTCAGAATAAAACTGAATACATGTCATATTTCGCATCCGACTCTACAACAGCAAATGTATGTATAAATGGCATCGATAACATTCATACTTGTATTTTTAATTTCCACAAAGACAACATTATGACAATAAACGGTAAAGAATACTATGTTGCAACAGTTTATCAATGGAAATTCGGATACGAAACAACAAGTGCAAGTTATTACAACAATGAATACAATATTCTTTTGAGGGAAGAAACTGAAACGGGAAGACTTTATCGTTACGACATGGAAGGTGAAAAGGAGATTCTTGTTTGCGACATGTCGTTGGAGATAGGTGATGTTATTCAATTTTACCTTGACAACAAAGATATCCAAGACATTACCGTTGATAAGATTAGTTATACCGAATCAGGGAAAAAAGAAATCGGTTTTATCACTTCTTACGGAACTATATGCGACATTGTATTTACTGAAGGCTGCTTCCCGAATGAGAATCCTTTCGGACTTCCGCAAGAACATTCCGTGTATTCTGCCGAGCAAACACTGATATGCGAATATTTTGATGGTGAAGAAATTTATCACAATAATTATTATAACGACTGTTATGTTGATTTTTCTGATATTGAAGAAAAAGACATGTATTCGACAGAAGTATATCCTAATCCGGGAAACAATATTTTGAACATCAAAACACCATTGCAAAATGCAAGAATAGAAGTATTTGACATTCTCGGAAAGACAATATTTAAACAAGATATTACTGAAGAAATTACGAAGATTTCTACAGAAAATTGGACAAATGGAATGTATCTTTGGAAAATTTACAATGAAGGAAAAGAAGTTAATAGCGGCAAATGGCTTAAACAATAATAGAGACGTCATATTATCGCGTATTAAAATCAAAATATAATTTGTTTTATCGTAGAGACGTCATGATGGCGTCTCTACAACAATAAGTTGATAAAAATAATATCAGTATCGCAAATGATTATGATTACCACTTACATAAATTTTTGAGCACGATTTTTTACCGGGTACCAATGAATTTTTATTAAGGTTAAAATCCAAGCAAAATATTATTGTCGCATCTCTTGGCGAACATATTCTAAAATAAATGTAAATGCCGACATTTTTCAAGAAAAGAGTTCTATACATACATAAAAATAATATTTTATAAAAATTATAATTATATATTTCATCAAAAATGTCTGTACATAAAACACAATATATATAACAATAATAAATATTTACATTATAAAATCTTAAAAAAATCTGTACATACGAAATTAAATTTATTTGTTTATATTGAAATAATCAATCCTCATTATAAAGTGAAACCAAATTTTTTTAATATTAATATTTTTTTAAAAAAATCTGTATCAAATATTTCATATATAATTGGCTGATAAATATTTAAAATTTTTAATGCTTTAAAAAATCTGTATCAAAAAAATGTGCAATCATTTTTTATATTGAAATAACAATTTAAAAAATTACAAATAAAACAATTTTAGTTTTACATCTATAGCTTTCATCTTTCGCCTGAAAAAAGTTTGTAAATTAAATTTATTACTTAACTGATTATTAAATATATATATGATTTTTGTTGAATAGAATGTTTGTAACAATCAATTTTATGTTTTTCGTTTATATTGAATCATATATTTTGAGACCTTCAATCCAAGACTATCATATTTCAAACCATCATCTTTCCCAAAAATATCTGTATGAAAAATTTTATATCTATATGTAAATTAAATATTTACAATATTATCAAAACAAAAAAGTCTGTATCTTATCTATTTATACGGTCACCATTAAAGATTTTATCCAAGACTGCTATTTATAATTTTTATTTTAAAAGTCTTTAAATTATTAAAAACACAACTTGACAACACCTGACAATATTCATTATTTTAACATGATATTGCCTTTCATGAAACAGAATATTGAAATCGTTGACAAACAGCATTATGAATATTGCTGACAAATCAACAAATAAGTGTCAGAAACCTGTTTTCTAAAAAGAGAGTAATATTATCTAAAGAATCGACTTGCAAACCTGAAATGAAAAAATTGAATCAATCGTCCACAACCAAAAAAATCTGCACAAATCGAGTCAAAAATGAATTAAAAACATATATCGAAACATGATTCTGAACCAAATTAAACTGTTTTGCACAAACTTTAAGACTGATTCTGTATTTGATTGTTTAAAGTTTTCATGATATAAACAGTTACAATAAATTTGTGGACTTAAAAAAAATAAACTATTTTTGCAGTTTAAAAATCCTAAAGTCTAAAGATTGACTTATGAAAAACGCATATCGTGAATACAAAAACCTGAATCTCACCAATATAGCAGATGAGGTTCGTCGTTATTGGGAAGAAAACGAAATCTTCAGCAAGAGTCTGGAAAGCCGCAAAAACGGAACGGCCTTCGTATTTTACGAAGGGCCACCTTCAGCAAACGGCACTCCCGGAATACATCATGTCTTGTCAAGGACCATTAAGGACACATTTTGCAGATACCATACTCTCAAAGGTGAATATGTATCCCGCAAAGCCGGATGGGATACTCACGGCCTTCCCGTAGAACTTGGAGTGGAAAAGAAATTAGGCATCACTAAAGAAGACATAGGCAAAAAAATCAGCGTTGACGACTATAACAAGGCTTGTCGCGAAGAAGTGATGAAATATAAAGACTTATGGGATGACCTCACTCGTAAAATGGGTTATTGGGTGAACCTCGACGACCCTTATATCACCTTTACCAACGATTATATCGAGACTTTATGGTTTTTACTATCTGAGCTTTACAAGAAAGGACTTCTCTACAAGGGATATACCATACAACCTTTCTCGCCTGCCGCCGGCACAGGCCTCAGCTCCCACGAACTCAACATGCCTGGTTGCTATCGTGACGTCAAAGACCTCACTTGTGTCGCCATGTTCCGCCTCAAGGCAACGCAAAGCAAGTTCAAAGAACTGCCATTCGGCGTCCAGGTGCCTTTTAACGATATTCAGATAATGGCATGGACTACTACCCCATGGACTCTGCCGTCCAACACAGCTTTGTGCGTGGGTCCGAACATCGAATACTGTCTCGTCAAAACCGTCAACCCTGTCAATGGTACTCCGACATACGTCATCATCGGAAAACTTTTGATGAGTTCATTCTTCCCACCGGAAAACGAGAAACCTTCTTTCGAAGAATATAAAACTGGCGATAAGAAATTACCTTACGACATTCTCGGTACTTGCAAAGGCTCCGACCTTGTTGGCATTGAATACGAACAACTTATACCTTGGGTCAAAACAAGCGATAACGCTTTTCGCGTGATTCCGGGTGATTATGTCACTACCGATGAAGGCACTACGGGTATTGTTCACATCGCTCCTACCTTCGGCGCCGATGACGACAGAGTGGCTAAACAAAACAACATACCTCCACTCGTCATGATAGACAAAGACGGCAAGGCTCAGCCTATGGTTGACCGCTCCGGTAAATTCTTCCTCATGGAAGACCTCGACCCCGACTTTGTGAAAAACAATATAGACACGGATGCATACAAACCTTTCGCCGGACAATACGTCAAAAATGCCTACGACAGTACAAAAACAGAAAAAGACAAGTCTCTCGACGTTGACATAGTCATAATGTTGAAAGAACAGAACAAGCTCTTCAAAAGCGAGAAACATACACACAGCTATCCGCACTGCTGGCGTACTGACAAACCTGTCCTTTATTATCCTCTCGACAGTTGGTTCATTCGTACTACTGCTTTGAAAGACAGAATGATAGAACTCAACAAGACTATCAATTGGAAACCTGAGACGACCGGCACGGGACGTTTCGGCAATTGGCTCGAGAACCTCGTGGACTGGAATCTCTCACGCTCCCGCTACTGGGGCACACCTTTGCCAATATGGCGTACTGAAGACGGCAACGAAGAGATATGTATCGGCAGTGTAAAACAACTCAGTGAAGAAATAGAAAAATCTATAAATGCCGGTTTTATGACGGACAACCCGTATAAATCGGACAATTATAACGATTTCGACTTGCACAGACCTTATATCGACAATGTAGTACTCGTCTCCAACAGCGGAAAGAAGATGTTCCGAGAGCCTGACCTCATCGATGTATGGTTCGACTCCGGTGCCATGCCGTATGCACAGATACATTATATGGGCGATAAAGCTCAACTCAACGACAAGGTGTTTCCTGCCGACTTCATCGCTGAAGGCGTGGACCAGACACGCGGCTGGTTCTTTACCCTTCATGCCATTGCCACTATGGTATTCGATTCTGTGGCTTATAAAAATGTCATCTCCAACGGCTTGGTACTCGACAAAAACGGAAACAAGATGTCAAAACGTCTCGGTAATGCCGTGGATCCTTTCGGTGCCATTGAGAAATACGGTGCCGACGCCGTGCGCTGGTATATGATGACCAACTCACAGCCATGGGATAACCTCAAATTCGACGAAGAAGGCGTCGATGACGTGCGTCGCAAGTTCTTCGGCACATTGTACAACACCTACGCATTCTTCGCCTTGTATGCCAATATCGATAAATTCGACTATTCTGATGCTGACATACCTTATGAGAGACGTCCCGAAATAGACCGGTGGATACTATCCGAACTTAACTCACTCATTATCGAGGTTGACAACGCTTATCAAAACTATGAGCCTACAAAGGCCGGCCGCGCCATAGGCAAATTCGTCGATGCCCACCTGAGCAATTGGTATGTACGTCTCTCTCGCCGCCGTTTCTGGAAAAGCAACGCCTCGGAAGATAAGACATCCGCTTATCAGACTCTTTACTCATGCTTGGATGTACTATCACGCCTTATTTCTCCTATAGCACCGTTCTTCGCAGACCGGTTGTACTGCGACCTTAATAATGTCACAGGCAGACAAACAGCTGAGTCAGTACATCTTACCGACTTTCCATCAGCTGACACTTCCATGATAGACAAACAACTTGAAGAACGTATGGAAATGGCCCAACTCGTATCTTCCATGGTACTGTCGCTGAGAAAGAAAGCCAATATACGCGTACGTCAACCATTGTCTAAAATCATGATACCGATAGACTCTGAAGTACGTCATGAACAACTTCTTAAAGTGGAACGCCTGATTCTGTCAGAGGTGAATGTCAAGGAAATACAATATCTTACAGATGACAAAAATGTTCTCGTCAAAAAGATAAAACCTAACTTCAAGACATTAGGTCCACGTTACGGTAAACTGATGAAACAAATTTCTCAATATTTCTCAGAGATGTCCCAAAATGACATAAGAGAATTTGAAAGAAATAATGGTTCAATGATAAATATTGATAATCAAGAAGTCATATTAAACATCAACGATGCCGAGATCACTACCGACGACATTCCCGGCTGGACAGTGACAACACAGGATAATATCACTGTCGCTCTCGACATGACAATTACAAAAGAACTTGCCGACGAAGGTCTCGCAAGAGAAATAGTCAATCGTATTCAAGGTATGAGAAAAGACAAAGGTCTTGAAGTTACTGACCATATCGTCCTCACTATCGAGAAAAACAATGATATTGTCAACGCTGTAGAACAATACACTGACTATATATGCTCAGAGACACTCGCCACCTTGAATCTTGTGGATTCTATCAATGATGAAAATGTGACAAAACAAGAACTCGTAGAGAACATATATGCCAAAATATCCATTAGCAAGGCATAACAATTGAATTACTAATTGAATTTTAGTTCTGATTACAAACTGTATATACCGACAACTATTGATTTAACCCACAACATTTAACATCAATAGTTGTCGGTATTTTTCATTCGGAAACAAGTTTTTTATCAAAAGAAAAGACGTCAACATTTCTTTCAAAAATAGATTTTCATTGATTTTTCTTTCATATTTCAAAAAAATATATTATTTTTGGGCGTTATTAATTCAGAAAAAAATGAGCCCTATGGAAGGAAATGCAAATGAAACAGAAAAACTCAGATATTCTGATGCAGAACTCGCCGAATTTGAAGCCCTGATATTGGAAAAACTTGAAACAGCGAGAAAAGATTTGGAACTTTTAAACGAAAATGTAGCCGGCGGAAAAAACAGTGCCAATGACAGCGCTCCGACTTTCAAGATTTTGGAAGAAGGTTCTGCCGTGTTGTCAAAGGAAGAGAACAGTCAACTTGCAATGCGTCAATACAAATATATACAGAACCTTGAAAACGCACTGATACGCATAAAAAACAAGACATACGGCATCTGTCGTGTGACAGGGAAACTCATTCCAAAGGAAAGACTACGTGCCGTGCCTCACGCTACATTAAGTGTGGAAGCTAAATTGAACCAGAAAAAGAAATGAAGAAATCTCTTATAGTGATTTTCTCAGTCATTTTGATAGACCAGATAAGCAAATTTCTGGTCAAATTAAACATGACATTAAGCGAATGTATCCCTGTTTTCGGCAAATGGTTCAATATTTTGTTCATAGAAAACAACGGCATGGCTTTCGGTTGGGAAATCTCAGAGAGCATTTGGGGTAAACTGATACTCGGAGCATTCAGAATAGCAGCTGTGATCTTGCTGTTTATTCTGTTAAAGAAACTGAGTGACAAAGATGTCAGTTTCGGACCTTTATTCGGCATTTCTCTTATTATAGCAGGAGCATTGGGCAATATCATAGACGGAATGTTTTACGGCATGATATTCAGCGAGAGTACTTTCTACAACACAGCGGTATTGTTCCCGGAAGGTGGTGGTTATGCCGGTTTTATGCAAGGTAAAGTAGTCGATATGCTTTATTTTCCACTCTTCACCTTTCCGCAATGGATGCCATTTCTCGGAGGTCAGATATTTTTCAGCCCAATATTCAACATTGCGGATTCATCAATTACCATTGGAACATTGTATCTTATAATATTCCACGGCAAATTTATACTTCATACAATAGATTCTATTTCAGAAAAAAAACAAGAACAACAGGAGCTTAAAAAATGAATAAAGAAAAAATCGGTCATATTGTACAGATCATCGGACCTGTTATAGACGTTGCCTTTGATGATAAAGAACATCTTCCGAGTCTGCTCGACGCTCTTGAGATAGAACGTGACAACGGAGATAAACTGATAACTGAGGTACAGCAGGATATTGGGGAGAATACCATGAGAACCATTGCCATGGACTCTACCGACGGCTTGAGAAGAGGCATGAAAGTGCGTTGTCTCGACAAGCCCATATCAATGCCGACAGGCGACCAGGTGAAAGGAAGACTGTTCAACGTTATAGGAGAGTCTATCGACGGTCTCAAACCTATGAAAGAATGTAAACGCAACAGCATACACCGAGAACCACCAAAATTCGAAAACCTCTCCACAAAACAAGAGGTACTCTATACAGGTATCAAAGTCATAGATCTGATAGAACCGTACGCCAAAGGCGGAAAAATAGGTTTGTTCGGTGGCGCCGGCGTGGGTAAAACGGTCATTATCATGGAACTGATCAATAACATCGCTAAATCGTACTCCGGCATGTCGGTATTTGCCGGCGTGGGAGAACGTACCCGCGAAGGTAACGATTTGCTCAGAGAAATGATAGAATCAGGCGTAATAAAATACGGAGAAGAGTTTTCAAAAGAAATGGAAAAAGGCGGCTGGCCTTTAGAGAAAGTAAATTACGATGAATTGATAAAATCACAGGCGACATTGGTATTCGGCCAAATGAACGAACCTCCGGGAGCACGTGCCAGAGTGGCTCTCAGCGGTCTTACAATGGCTGAATATTTCCGGGACGGAGACGAGAACAATTCGGGACGTGACATCTTGTTTTTCATTGACAACATCTTCCGTTTCACACAGGCAGGTTCTGAAGTGTCAGCCCTGTTGGGACGTATGCCTTCCGCTGTAGGCTATCAACCTACTTTGGCTTCCGAAATGGGTCTCATGCAGGAACGTATCACATCCACTAAACACGGCTCCATAACTTCAGTACAGGCAGTATATGTACCTGCCGACGACTTGACAGACCCGGCACCTGCTACAACATTCGCTCACCTCGATGCTACCACGGTATTGAGCCGAAAAATATCTGAACTCGGCATTTATCCTGCCGTTGACCCTCTCGACTCTACTTCCAGAATATTGACACCCGAAATAGTTGGCGAAGCTCATTATAATACAGCTCAACGCGTCATCAATATTTTACAGAGATATAAAGACCTGCAGGACATAATCGCTATTTTGGGTATGGACGAACTGTCAGAAGAAGATAAACTCGTGGTGAAAAGAGCAAGACGTGTTCAGAGATTCCTCTCACAGCCACTTCATGTTGCAGAACAGTTCACCAACATACCGGGAACAATAGTCAGTATTGAAGATACCATAAAAGGTTTCAATATGATTATGGATGGCGAAGTTGACCAGTATCCGGAAGCAGCTTTCAATTTGGTTGGAACAATTGAAGAAGCTATCGAGAAAGGTAAGAAAATGATGGCTGAGACAAATGAATGACCATGAAAATAGAAATAATAACACCGGACAAAAGACTTTATAATGGTGACACCGACCTGGTCCAATTGCCCGGAATAGACGGACTGTTCGAGATACTTAACAACCATGCTCCCATGATTGCTGCCTTGGGCGCCGGAAAAATAAAAATAAGAGAATTGAACGGCAAACTGAGTTATTTCGAAATTAAAGGCGGTGTTTTAGAAGTACTCAACAATAAAATACTGGTGTTGGCAGATTGATATCACCTATTTATATATAAGGCGTGCTTCCCAAAAACACGCCTTATTTATTTTTGAAAAATATTGAAACTTCTTTCAGAAATCATATAACTCATTTATTGACAATATATCTTCCTTATCTATCATAATTATTAATTAGTAAAATGATATGATTATCATAATTCATGAATCTTCTTATTTATAATAATGTATTATATTATACCATAAAAGTTTTGACTTTATTAGTAAAAGGTATTACTAATTTTAATATTTTTGCAAAAACAAATTGCAAATTTTAATTTTTTTAAAGATGAAGAAAAATTTATTTATCACCGGAATTTTTCTGTTATTGAGTTCAGTAACAGTATTGTTTGCACAAAAACCAATCCAACCAGCCCCTAAAAAATCATTGATAGGCGATTACTTGTCCATTGGAGGGTACATCAATTCACAGTATAGTTTTGAATCCCAAAAATTGAATGACGGCACTTTGGATGAGTCAAATACATTTCAGATTCGCCGTGCACGTCTTGACATCAAGGGCAACATCACAAAAAATATTGAATTCAGATTGCAGGGTGATTTTACAAAATCAGCTGCTCTTGTCGATGCTTTCGTAAAAGTCAAATTCAATCCATACATCAATGTACAAGTCGGACAATTCAAGATACCGTTTTCAATAGAAAACCCTTATGCACCACTTGACCTCGAGGCTATAGACAACGCACAAGTCATCAACGCATTAAGCGGCTTCAGCGACGTAAGCGGTAATGGCAACTACAAATTCGGTCGTGAGATAGGTGTCATGCTTTACGGAGGTTTCATCAACATGGAGACCTTTGGCAAGAAGTTCCAACTTTTCAATTACAGCGTAGGTGTCTTCAATGGTGCCGGTATCAACACAAAAGACAACAATAAAACAAAAGACATTGCCGGACGTTTGGAATTACATCCTTGGATAAAAGAACTTGTTCTTGCCGGTTCCATGTACATTGGCGAATATCAAACAACAAATAATGAGAATGCAGTCAGAAACAGATACGGTATTGGCGGTGAATACAAAAATAACCATCTTGTAGTTCGTTCGGAATATCTATGGGGTGTAACCGGAATGGATAACACAGATGAATTTACTTTGGCAGAAGGAAAACTTGTCAATGACCAAAAATCGGACGGTTTCTATGCAATAGCTGCATACGTCTTCAACGTAGGAAAAGAAGGAAAACAAACCATAGCACCTGTCGTACGTTATGATTATTACAACAGCAACACAGATTTGACAAAAACAACATCAACATACTATATGTTAGGTTTAGATTGGTGGCCGGAAAAACATCTTCGTTTCCAGCTTAACTACACATTGAAAGACAATGGCAACAATGACAATTTGGGACATGCTGTCGCAGCTATGTTGTCAGTTAAATTCTAATCAAAAAAATAGTATTATATGACTAAAACAGCAACAAAAAAACCTTTTATCAACGAAGAATGGTTGATAGTAGCAATAGGTCTTGTAATTTTGGCATTATGCGTTATTTTCCCGAAATTCATGAACGGGATTCAGATGCTGAACGTTAAAACTTTGACTACAGCCAACGGATGGTTAAATGCAGGTTATACATTCGTATTCTTAATGATAATAATTTATACCTCAGCTATCATTTTAAAAAAGGATATTAAAGGAATATTTTTATCATTTTTAGTAATCTTTGCCTTAACATTACTTGCTCAATTATGTGCAAGTATTCCTTTCTGCAAGAAATATGGGCTCGAGGCAGTATTGTTTGCCGTTCTTTTCGGATTGATCATCAGCAACTTCATTGGTGTTCCTAAATGGATGAAACCTGCAATACAGAGTGAGTTTTACATTAAAATAGGCATTGTCTGTTTAGGTGCCACAGTAATTTTTGGAGAGATCATGAAATCCGGAGCTTTCGGTCTCATACAGGCACTTATAGTAGTATTTTGCGTATGGTATTTCGGTTTCTGGATCTCCCGCAAAGTATATCACGTCGATGACGAGATGGCTACAATGCTTGCAAGTTCTGTCAGTATCTGCGGTGTTTCTGCTGCTATCGCGACATGTGGTACTATCAAAGGAGACCAAAAGAAACTCAGTTACGTCATCTCATTAGTCATGGTAATTGCAATACCCATGCTTTACATCATGCCGTTGCTTTGCAAATGGATTCTTCCATTAATACTCCCGGGCAATGAAATAGCCCAGGCACAGGTTGCAGGGGCATGGATCGGCGGAACAATAGACACTACAGCAGCAGTAGCCGCTTCAGGCGGTATTCTGGGTGACATTGCCGGTGATACTGCTGTTATTGTCAAGGCATCACAAAATGTCTTGATAGGTGTGGCTGCATTCCTCATCTCACTTTTCTGGTCTTTCCGCAAAACTGAAGGTGTTGAAAAGACCTCCGGAAAAGTCATCTGGGAACGTTTTCCTAAATTTGTAATCGGCATGGTCATTGCCTCCGCTGTATTCAGCATCTGGTTCTCAGGCGCTGCCGAAGTAGGTGAGGCTACAATAAAATACAAAGACATGGCAAAAAATTTCCAAGGAATCTTCTTCTCCATAGCATTTGTTTGTATAGGTCTTGAAACACATTTCAAAGAGATTTTTGCCAAAGAAAACCGTCAATCGTTGAAAGCATTTCTTGCAGCACAAGGATTCAATATCATATTTACTCTGATAGTGGCTTGGGTACTTTTCGGTCTTATTGCCAATTAAAAAAAATCAAACTATTTACAAATAATAGAGCGGTGGTGTGTCAAAAGATTTTTGGCACACCATTTTTTAATACATCACATTATACTAACATTGCCCGTTATCATAAAATTTGCAAAACAATCATACAAACAAAATCTTTTTCACCCAATCAAATTTGTGTTACGAAACACGACTTAATAAATTAACCCTTAAAACATATTGCAACCGAGTTGCAAAGACACGCATAATACCTACAAATAATGATTTTATTTGCAGTTTATCATCATTAATAATGATGAAAATATGAATAATTGTCATTAACTTTGCAACTTAAAAAGATTAGTTATAACTAAGTCAAAAATATGGATACCAACAGTGAAAAGAGAGTAAACCTTTCAGAGATGAAGACCGGCACCAAGTGTGTGATAATCAGAGTCAACGGACATGGTGGGTTAAGGCATCGTCTTATGGAAATGGGATTCGTCAAAGGAGAGACTATCACAGTCATTAAAAACGCTCCTCTTCTCGACCCTGTTGAATATCAAGTAATGCAGGCTCATGTGTCATTAAGACGCAGCGAAGCTGACAAAATCGAAGTCGTAGAAGTCAACAAAGAATATGTCAACGAAACGGATTATAACGGCATAATGACAGAGGAACGCATCTCTGAAACCATTAAAGACCAAAGCAATACCATAACTGTAGCACTTATAGGCAACCCTAATTGCGGAAAGACATCGTTTTTCAATCATGCAACCGGACTTAGAGAAAAGGTCGGCAATTACAGTGGCGTCACCGTTGACCTTAAAATAGGCACTTTCTATCATAATGGCTATACCATACGCCTCGTTGACCTGCCGGGTACATACTCCATAACAGAATATTCTCCTGAAGAACGTTATGTACGTGATTATCTTACACATAACAACCCCGACATGATTCTCAACATTGTCGATGCATCGAATATAGAGAGAAATCTTTTCCTTACCACACAACTTATTGACATGAATATCCCCATCGTCATGGCGTTGAATATGTTTGATGAATTGACTTCCAAAGGCGACAAATTAGATTATGAAGCGTTGGGTAAAATGCTCGGGTTACCAATAGTGCCGACAACAGCATCAAAAGGTTCTGGCATAAAAGATGTGTTACAGACTATAATCGATGTTTACAACAACAGGAAAAACCTGACAAAACACATTCATATCAATTATGGCAAAGATATTGAGAACGCCATCATTCCAATTAAAAAACTTATTGAAGAAGACAAAGACATAATCAACAAATACCCGGCAAGATATATCGCCATCACTACTTTGGACAACACGCAATCTACCATAGACGAAATAAAGAATCTGAAAGATTGTGACAAAATTCTCAAAGAAGCAGAGATACGTCGTCAGTCGCTTGAACGTTCATACGACGAAGATGTAAACACTCTGATAACCAATGCACGTTATGCTTTCATCAGAGGCGCACTTAAAGAGACATATACTCAAGGAAAGACAAATGAAAACTGGTCGGCATATAAAATAGACGACATATTAACCAACAGATGGCTGGGATTTCCAATATTGGTTTTGTTCATGTGGATAATGTTTCAAACGACATTTACCGTAGGTGCTTATCCTCAGAAATGGATTGAGATGGGAGTCAACTGGTTCAGCAACCTTGTTGGGTCATGGATTAGTGAAGGCATATTACACAACCTAATCATCGACGGCATCATTGCAGGTGTGGGCGGTGTCCTTGTCTTTCTTCCTAATATCTTGATAATGTTTTTATTTATCTCCATACTTGAAGATATTGGATATATGTCGAGAGCAGCTTTCATAATGGATAAACTGATGCATAAAATCGGGCTTCATGGCAAGTCATTCATTCCTTTTATCATAGGTTTCGGTTGTACTGTTCCTGCAATAATGGCAACACGTACTCTCGAAAACAAGAAAGACAGACTTGTAACAATACTTGCTACACCTTTTATCTCATGTTCAGCACGATTACCTGTTTATTTGTTATTCGTCGCTGCATTTTTCGAGAAACACCAAGGCTTGATATTATTAAGTATCTATGCCATTGGCGTAGTTTTTGCCATTTTGACAGCCTTTTTACTTAATAAAACTGCTTTCAAGGGGCAATCAGAACAGTTCGTCATGGAACTGCCTCCATACAGAATCCCAACAATGCGTAATACCTTAATACACATGTGGGATAAAAGCGTTCAATATCTTCAGAAAATGGCAACTGTTATATTAGTTGCTTCTATTATAATATGGGCGTTGGAATATTTCCCGAGAACCAATGAAAAATTGACAGCAATAGAACAAAATATAGAAAATGTCAAATCGGACGACAATATCAGCGAAGCAGATAAAATAGCAGAGATTGACAGATTGGAACGATTATATGCTGCTACACACAGTGAGAATTCCTATATTGGACGTTTTGGACATTTTATTGAACCAATAGTACGTCCTCTTGGTTTTGACTGGCGTATTGGTGTCAGCCTTGTCACAGGCATTGCCGCAAAAGAGGTTATCATTTCGACAATGGCAGTGTTTTATCAGGCTGAAGACAATTATAATGAAAATGACAATATGGAACAGTTGATACAAAAACAGACTTGGAAAAATGGCAAATATGCCGGAGAAACCATATTCTCTCCATTAGTGGCATACGGATTAATGCTCTTTGTCTTGCTTTGTACGCCGTGCATAGCAGCCTTGACGGCAATAAAAAGAGAAGCCGGCTTGAAATGGGCGGTGTTTTCCATGATTTACAGTACCGGCTTAGCTTGGATTGTATCTTTTTTGGTGTATCAGATCGGTTCGCTAATATCATAACTCATGATTCAGAACATCATAGTATTTATCATTGTCGCTGCAGCTGTTATTTACTTTTTTATTTTAATGATAAAAAAGATACGCAAAGGCAACTCATGTTGTTCCGGCAAATTCATAGATTGCAACAACTGTCATCACGACGGTTGTTACAATTGTCCTTTTAAAAAAAAGAATAACAACAAAATAAACAAGCCATTATGAAATTCCTTCAGACACTGTTATTCATGTTATGCCAAATGGCACCGTATCTTTTACTCGGTTTTTTTGTTGCCGGTCTGTTGCATGTATTCGTTCCGTCCAAATTTTTCGAACGACATTTGTCACAGGAGAATTTCAAATCAGTCTTATGGGCGACATTATTGGGAATACCACTTCCTCTATGTTCTTGCGGTGTGATACCTACTGCCATATCATTACGTCGTGACGGAGCTTCGCGAGGAGCCACTGTCGCTTTCATGATTGCTACCCCACAAACCGGAATTGACTCGATTATTGCAACATATTCTCTTATGGGATTACCCTTTGCCATAATAAGACCTGTCGTAGCACTATTGACAGCTCTATCCGGTGGAATGGTAACTACATGGTTCTCAAAAGATGAAATAGTCGTTCACAATAATTCATCTTGTTCCGTAAAAACTCCACTTAATAACAAACTCATCGAATTGCTGCGCTACAGTTTCGTCGATTTAATACAAAACATGGGAAAATGGCTCACCTTAGGTTTGATAATCGGTGCTTTGATAACTGTATTGGTCCCCGACTCATTCTTTACTTCTCTTAATCTTCCTCCTTTAATCACCATGTTGATTGTCTTATTGGTAGCAATTCCCATGTATGTATGTGCCATGGGTTCTATACCTATTGCCGCCGCCTTGATGATGAAAGGTCTGTCTCCGGGAACAGCCTTAGTGTTCCTTATTGCCGGTCCTGCAACAAGCATAGCGTCCATGTTGGTGATAGGTAAATCACTCGGTAAAAAACAATTGTTGTTTTATCTCATTTCCATTATCATAGGCTCAATAACTTGCGGACTATTTATAGATTATTTGTTGCCACATTCATGGTTCGACAACAGCATGCAGTCAGATGCAATAAGCTGTAACCATAGCGTTACTCCTTCATGGATAGAGATTATTTCAGCTTCAGTATTCGTATTATTACTTATAAATGCTTTTATCATGAAATTATTTAATAGACAAACAGTTAAAAATGATGGCAGTATCATATACCGTATCAACGGAATGACCTGCAACCACTGTAAGGCCTCAGTAGAAAAGGCTATTGGAGCACTTGACAATATCGAGGATGTTGTTGTTGACTTGGGCAGTAAGACAGCATCTGTTAAAGGCAATCCTGACGACGAAGCCGTTAAAAAGGCTGTTGAGGAAATCGGATTCGAATATGTTGGCAGAAAATAAAATCGACAATATATTTTTAAGTATTGAAAACGACAATTTGTTGTTTTATAATAATTTTTGTTTGAATTTTATTAATCGATGTGCAAATTATAGAAATGGTGACAGATTTTAATGAGCTGTATTCTATAATTTGCTTTTCAATATCAAACTAATATAACAATATTTTCAAGATACTTTTGATAATGTAGAGAGTACCGCAATCAAGTACGAAATTCATTATTTTCATGAAATTCTTTCAATATCTGAGAGATATATTAATATGTATTCACTGAATTTCTTTGAAGAAAGTCCGGTAATCTTTTATTAATCATTAAGTTTAAGAAAGAACTACATTTCCGTATTTACAAATATCACTCAAAACACATTATTTCACGCTTCGTCTTTTTATATGGTGAATAAATCTATTTGTGGGAATTGCTTTTCCGGCTACAACAAGCAAAACACCTGATAATATCAGAATAATTCCCAATCCCAAACGTAAAGTAAATACCTCATGAAAAACTGCAATGCCAATGACAACAGCCGTCAACGGCTCCAAGGCACCCATAATGGCTGCAGGCGTAGAACCCACATCTCGTATGGAAACATTCATAAATACCAAAGACAATATCGTAGGCAGAACGGCGAGCATTAAAGCAAACATCCACTCCCTTGCTGTTGTCAAAACCTGCAAATGTGTCTCCTTATCAAACATGGAATGTAAAAAAATCACAAAAGCCCCGACTATTAACACATAAAACGTCATTTTGATAGATGGCATCCTAACCTCGGTTTTGTTGACTACCACAATATATATTGCATAACTTAAGGAAGAAAGCATTACCAAAATAAAACCTATTGTACTTTGTGGGGAATCTCCTTCAGATTCATTGAGCAAGGCTATTCCGGCAAATGCCATAACAATAGAAAACACTGTTGCTACAGTCAATTTTTCCTTAAAAAACAATGCCATGATTATTGCAACCATCATCGGATAAACGAACAATAATGTTGAAGCTACACCGGCATCCATATAAATAAAGCTGTAATATAATGTCAATGAAGATATTACAAATAAAACACCAAGAGGAAGCAACACTTTTATTTCTTTTTTGGTAAGTTTAAAAGAAATATTTCTTGTCATCATAATAATCGCTATTATCACTGCAGCCAAGGAAAACCTGTGAAACAACACCGTATCTGTATTTATTCCATCCATATACAGAAACTTGGCTCCCAATGGATTCGTTCCATAGCAGACAGCCGCTATTATACCGCATAAATATCCCCTAAACTTAGTGTTCATAACAATTATACCTACCAATTCGGGGCACAAAAGTAACAATTTTTATAATGAATAAATTAACCCTCAAAAAAATTATTCACACACATAATATATTGATTTTATGCACATTACATATTATTCATTTCAAATTTCACTTTTTCAAGGACATTAATCAATAATTTTGCAACAAACAACACTGTTTTCAACTTTTCATATCTGTAAAAAACAACGACATTGATTTCTTCTTCAAAAAATTATTCTTCAGAACTGTTATCACAAAAGTACCATTTCTTCCGACACTTATCAACAATCAACATATAATGATTTGATTATAAATATATTAAAAGAAATTTTACATATATTTTCGAGACAACAACAAGTATTTGTAACAAAATTACAGTTATTCAAACGAATGATTTACCTTCAAAACAGAAAACAAATCACTAAAAGACTTAAAATCAAAAACCGGTTATCCCAAATATTTAAGGATATTATCTACCACTATGCCAAGTCGCAGTTCAAAAGCCTCTTTTGTAGCAAAACCTATATGAGGCAACAACAAAGTGTTAGGTGCCGATAACAAAACATTATCCTCTTTCAAAGGAGGCTCATTGTCATAGACATCGAGAGCAGCTCCGGCAATCTTACCGTTTTTCAAAGCCTCGGACAAATCATTGGCATTAATGACAGGTCCTCTTGCAGCATTGATTATTATGGCATCCTTTTTCATCATTGACAACTCACGTGCTGTGACAAAATTACGTGTTTCTTCATTAAGTGCAAGATGTAAAGCAATAATATCTGCTTCTTTAAACAATACGTCTTTTTCCACAAAGCTGACACCGTCAATATGTTTAGGAGTTCTGTTCCAAGCAATAATTTTACAGCCGAAAGCCTGAGCCAAAGTCGCTGTCCTGCAACCTATGGCACCCATACCTATTATTCCAACCGTTTTTCCTGAAATCTCTCTTCCGGGAACAATGGATTTACCGCAACATTTACGTGTAATAGAATCATTTTCAACTATATGTCTATATAATCCTATCATCATACATATAGTCTCTTCAGCGACAGCCTGTGTTGAATAACCTGCTGAATTCATTACAGTGATATTTCTCCTCTTGCATTCTTCCAAATCAATATGATCCAAACCTGTAAAAGCTACGGACAACATCTTTAATTTGGGACATGCATCAAAAAAGTCCTTATCCAACGGCATGTTGCTCTCAACGACTATATCAGCATCAGATGCTCTCTCTTTATTCAATTCAGGTATCCTGTCCGAATATATTATCACCTCATGACCTCTGTCTCTCAATATCTTTGTTGCACTTTCTATACTGTCAACCGAAACACCCAACGGTTCCAAAAATACTATCTTCATAATTTTATATTAAAACATCATTATCAAATCCACATCGACATTATAGTAAATTCCGTTTATTCAAACCATCTATTTTCCAAATCTACCATAACGTGGTTATTCTATTACAACTTATCAATCGTTGCAACACATGCAAAATTATAAAAATATCCAATCACTTACAACAAAACAAACACTTTTCCTATTCATAACTTACGTACGTCTGCAAAACGATTCTGATTACAATGAACCATAAAAAGAGAAGTTTTGTCTTTTAATTTATCATAACTCGGAAAACATCCAATGATTCTCATCCATATTTTTTCTACAGCCTTGCATACACATAAAAACAAGACTCCTTGATAAAATTTGAATGACATTCTGTAAAACAGTTTAACAAATAATCAATGTTTCAAACTACTCTCCCGGTTTTATCATACCGTCGTCATAACCTCCGTTATTGAGTGACTTCCTACCTTTGCTGAATGACTTGCCGTAGTTGATGTTCCACGACAAACCGAGCACAAGCATATTGCCATTATTTGCAGTCCAGTTGACATGCCTGTACGGATGTACTTCCGACAAGCCTTCTGATTCGTATTTATATCCTTCTTTGTTGAACGGACAATGCCATGTCAATGTTATATACAAATTTTTCAATTTGTATTGCGCGTAAATATCTTGTGACATGTCTTTATAAGACAAATCCTCGCCATACAGTGAAATTTTCGGAGTAATATCGAATTCACATCCTATATTGAATTTATTCCAAACAGCCTGTACATCAACGCTGCTATAGAAATTTACATGTTCATGATGAAAATCAATTCCTTTAGATTCATCTCTGCTTAACGTACCATTGAGAGATATGTAAAGGAATTTAAACAATTTCCTCATTCCGAGTTCTGCATTAAAATACATACTGTTGAAATAATCGCTGTTGTGAGGAGAGTTGATGAACAAATTCAATCCCGGATCATAATGATATGTGAATATTATTGGATTGAACAGATAGGAATATCCTGCTGTCGCTATGGCATACAAACTCTTTTGACTATTATAAACAAGTACTAATTTGCTCAATAATGAATAATACGGTTTCAAATCAGGGTTACCTACATTGGCTTCAACATCATCGGTACGCTGCATTATGGTAGATAGTGCTCCGAGCGAAGGAAGATTCGGAGTTAAATTTGCTACGGCTGACATCGATAATTTCCTGTTAATTATCCAGTTTAATTTGACTGTACTTAAATTTTTGATGTAATTTTGTTTGTTCATGCCATCATCGACGACAAATATCTTCATTCCGGTTCCAAGGACAAGACTTGCTCTTTTTCCCAACATGGTGACATACTGTGAGTATGCATAAACATTATCCTTATTCATGGACGAAGTTTCTTCATAGACCACATAATCATTATGAGCGAAATTGTGTTGATATTGAAGTCCGAGATATAATTCTGAATTGTCAAATGACTTTGTGTACATAGCCTCTCCGCTGACAGAATATCCATGATTTTCAATATAAGTAGGATATTCCTCCAGGAGAGTGTCTGAAATATAGTCGTATGTTAATTTATTTTCATAGTTAGATTTTGAATATTGGCCGACAACATTTAATTCAATCTTTTGAAAATTTCTCATCCTGCGACTGAAATACAAATCGAGTACAGGCATGTTCGCCTTGTCTCTTCTAATTCTGTTCATTGTTATTGTATCTATGATGCCATTATCACTCTCCATCATCATTCCGTCACCTGTCCAATTGTTATTATTGATATTATCTCTCAACGACACGATTAAAAATGTACTGTCATTAGCCTGATAAGTATATTCAGCCATAATGTTATGTGTGGTATAATAAAACGGAAATTTCATCGTCTGTTCGCGCTCTACCATTCTGTTTTCATTGATGTATTTGTCTGTCAATTCGTAAGGTACATCATCATAATTTCGATGACTGACATTATATTGTATCAATATTTCAGATTTTCCTCTGTTGTATGTTCCTAAAACATAACCGTCAACGAAACCGGTATTGAAAGCGGTCTTGCCATTGGCACTTATAGAGCCTCCGTCTTCAACTTCTTTCAAGACAATATTGATAATCCCTGTTGCCCCTTTGTCCAAATAACGTATTCCCGGATTATTACTGTACTCGACTCGTTTGATCTTTTCTGAACTTACATTGATAAATCTTTGATATGAAACCTCTTTGCCATTGATTTGAAATACCGGAGTTCCACCGTCAATGCTGATTGTCTCTTTTGCCATATTGACTTTCAATCCGGGTAGTTGCAACATGTTAAGATAATTGATGCCTTTGCCGGAAATCTCCACTTCTGTAGGATCTGGAAGTATGACAAAATGTTGAGGCGTCTCTTCAATACGAGAACCTTGTATCACAACATCGTCTAATATCTCGGAAGTTTGAGGCATAGTCAAATCGCCAAGGTCGGACGGTCGGCAATATATTGAAAGACGTTCATAACCTATGGCTGTGGCTAAGAGAATATATCTTCCTTCTTCAACATTGAAAATAAAGTTCCCGTTTTCATCTGAAGACGTTCCGGCAATGATGCTGTCATTGTCTGCCGATTTCAAGGATACATTTGCAAATTGAACAGCTGCACCATTTTCATCGACAAGGCGTGCCTTTAATTCTTTCAACTCATTTTGAGAAAATGATGTCAATGCTAAAAAGCATAATACCAAAGTAAAAATACTTTTCATAAGTAAGCGGATGGAGGGGGGGTAATGATTTACAACAGACTGCTTTTCTTAAATAATAGAGATTCTTCATAGTAAATATAATTTTTAGTTGTGCTTCATTTTGTATGTCTGATAATAAGTCCTCAAACCTATTACTTATCGCAAATATATAAATTATTATTACTTTCGATATTTTTTTAAAAAATTTTTTCATTGTTGCTGAATAAAATCGTTATATGGAATAAATATATGTGAGATTACTAATTAAGACACAAATTATTTAAACATATTGTACAGACGCCATAATATGACGTCTCTACATATAAAATCATAATAAATTGATGAAGTATCAATATAAAACCATTATATAATTCCTCAGCTTGATTTTCAGGCATATAAATTTTATTTTCAAGATATTATTAAGAATCTCGAAATTTTTGCCATACAATAGAATAACTGTTTTTGATTCATTGCAATCTGTAAAAATTTTTTAAATTTCATTGTCTTATAGAACTTTCAATAGCAATAAAATTACAGTTTTTATAAAGAAAAACCATAGTTTGAACAATTAAATTCATGAACCATGATTTTAATTTTTACGTTATGTAATAAATCTTGTACAAGTAAAACACAAATCCAGTTTGCTTTTGATATAAGTCATTTTAATTAATTATCTATAGATAATCATGAACCAATTTTTAACGGTCAAAAAAGTTTTTAAATCATATATAGTACTAACTTTTTCATAAACAAGTCATTATCGTTTCAGGCATGGTCTTCGTGGAGGATAATACCATCTTAAACTGTCGTTCGAATGGTACTCCTCCGGCCGAAAACCTGAATAATGCTGTTAGTGTCTCCTAAAGGGTGATAATTCATCAGAGATTCTTTCCATTAATGTTTAAGACCTCTAACACTAAAGAGTTGTATTTGGAATGCGGTATTTGAAAAGGAGGACACAAACCACCATCATTCAATAAGAAACATATAGAGTGATTAGGTTATTCTGATGTTTTTTTGTCAAGTAACATAAACTCGTCTATGACTATTTCACTATAAAATCTTCTGTTACCGTCTTTATCATCATAACTTCTATTCTGTATCTCACCGTTTATGGCTATAAACTGCCCTTTTTTAATCAGTTTCTCCACCAACTCTGCAGTTTTACCCCACGCCAACATATTATGCCAAGTAACATTCTTTTGTAATTCTTTCTTTTCATTATAATAGAAATCATTGGTTGCAAGCGTAAAACGCGCCATCTTTCTTCCTTCTCCTTTTACAGTCTTAACTTCCGGATCTCCTCCTGAATATCCTATAAGTCTAACATTGTTATTAAGTCCCATAATTCTACGTTTTTAAGTTCTACTTTCGAAAGCAAAATTATACCCGCCATTTACACATAGTCGTATAAAAAACACCTAACTTTTAAAATAAATTATATATTATTGATAATCAATATTTTAAATTTTATAATCAAACCAAAATCCTATCACTCAAATGTTACTGTTTTTTTTAATGATGCCATATATGTGTTTTATATATGTAATATTCTGTTAACATATTATTCATTATCTATCCATAAAAATCCATAACCTTAAAAAAACAGTTATCAAAAATAATATCATGTCAAAAAATAATATATTCAATATCAATTATTTACAAATTATTTTAATCAAATTGTCATGAAAACAAAAGTTTTGTATCATTTGTTACATAATACCAAAACCCACTTTAGTACTTTTGCAACGAAAAAAATCGTTACAACCTAAAAACATTAGATTATTATGCAATTTCATCCTGAAAAATGTAGAATACCGGACGAGCCGAACAAACCTTTTATCGACTCAGAAGAGATTTGGGATTATATCAATAATACAAAAAGCACTCCGGAAAGAGTTAGAGAAATAATACAGAAGTCATTAGACAAGAATCGTCTTACCATGGAAGAAACAGCCGTCCTTGTCAATACTACAGATCCTGAACTGATAGAAGAAATCAAAGAAGGAGCACGCGAATTGAAGAGACGTATCTATGGCAACAGAATAGTTCTTTTTGCTCCTTTATATGTCGGTAACCATTGTATCAACGATTGTAAGTATTGTGGATTCCGATCCTCCAATAAAGAACAAATACGTACCACACTTACAGATGAAGAACTGATAAACAATGTAAAAGCTCTTGAAGATGATGGACAGAAACGTTTGATATTAGTTTATGGCGAGCATCCCAAATATTCTCCGGAATATATAGCTCATACGGTAAACTTGACATACGCAACACATAAAGGCAACGGCTCTATAAGACGTGTAAACATCAACGCTGCACCTCTCGACGTAAAAGGATTTCGCACCGTAAAAGAAGCAGGTATAGGTACTTATCAAATTTTCCAGGAAACCTATAACATAGATGCATATAAGAAATTCCACCCTGCTTATACACGCAAAGGCGACTTCAATTGGCGTCTCACCTCTATGGACCGTGCTCAACAGGCAGGCATTGATGACAACGGTCTCGGTATCCTCTTCGGTCTTTATGACTGGCGCTTCGAAGTGCTTGCTATGATACGCCATACCAACCACCTCGAGGCTTGTTTCAACGTAGGTCCTCATACCATTTCTTTCCCTCGCATAAAAGATGCTTCAGGATTGAATATTGACAGAGAATATATGGTTGACGACGACACTTTCCTGAAAATCATAGCTATTTTCCGTCTTGCCGTGCCTTATACAGGTTTAATACTTACAGCACGTGAGTCTCCTGAGTTTAGACATAATGCAATACAGTTCGGCATCTCCCAAATCGATGGAGGTACCAATTTGCAAATCGGAGATTATAAATACCACCATGAAGATATTGAAAACAACACTGACAAAACCGAAAACCAAAATCTTCATAGGGAACAGTTTAAAATCAACGATGACCGTACTTTATCTGATATAATTGAAGAATTGCTTGACGACAACTTCATCCCAAGTTTTTGTACAGCTTGTTATAGACTTGGACGTACAGGCGAACACTTTATGGAATTTAGCGTACCGGGATTTATCAAACGTTATTGTACACCCAACGCTATCCTGACACTTGCAGAATATCTCGTTGACTATGCCAACCCCACAGTTGCTGCAAAAGGATGGAAATGTATCGAAAACAATTTCAAAAATGTCGATCCCAAGTTCCTTGATGAATTGAAAAATCGTATCGAGAGAATTAAAAACGGAGAACGCGACCTTTATTTCTAAATTATGATTATGTTATTCTTTGATTTAAGTATTATAAAGTCCTCTAATGAAACGCGAGTATATTCCCGCGTTTCATTTTATCATCAAACTATTAAAAATGGCTAAAGATTTGAAACCTCACATCGGAATTTTCGGCCGTCGCAATAACGGTAAAAGTTCCATTATCAACAAACTGACAGGACAAGATATCGCAATAGTATCTGAATATGCCGGCACCACTACCGACCCGGTAAAGAAATCTATGGAGATTTTCGGCATAGGTCCTGCTGTTATTATTGACACTGCCGGTATTGATGACTATGGCGAACTCGGAACAAAACGCGTAGAGAAAACTTATCAAACTATTAAAAATATCGACTGTGCCATTTTGGTGATAACAAATAATGAGTTCGACACTCCTGAAACTGAACTTATCAACCGTTTTACTGAAAACGATATACCTTTTCTCGTGATCCATAACAAATCCGATATCATTCCTATCGATACTTCACTAAAATCAAGAATTGAACACGACTACAATACTAAAGTATTAGATTTCAATACAATAAATGGAGACACCTCCACTCTGACAGAACTTCTCAAAAAGACCATCCCTGAAACATCATACCATAAACCATCACTTCTTGGTGACATAATAAAACCAAAAGATGTTGTAGTTTTAGTTACACCCATAGATGCCGAGGCTCCTGATGGAAGAATGATATTGCCACAAGTAATGGCTATACGTGATGTCCTTGACAATGACTGCATTTGCGTAGTAGTAAAAGAGACGAATCTACAGGACTATTTTGAAAAAATAACATGCAAGCCGGCACTTGTAGTCACTGACAGTCAAGTATTTGCCATGGTCAATAAAATAGTCCCTCCCGAAATACCTTTAACAAGTTTCAGCATTGTCCTTGCCCGTCTCCGCGGTGATTTCGACAATTATGCCAAAGGGACAAGCTTTCTATCCCAACTTAAAGACGATGACAAAATTTTAATGCTCGAATCCTGTACTCATCAAGTAAATTGCGAAGATATCGGCAGGTACAAAATACCTAACCTGATCCGTAAATTCACGAAAAAAAACATATCTTTCGATTATGTATCCGGACTTGCTCCAATAGAAAATATAGAACAATATGCCATGGTCATTCAATGCGGAGGCTGTATGGTGACACGTAAACAACTGATTAACAGAACCAATATGGCTGTCAACAAAAACATACCAATTAGCAACTACGGAATGACATTGGCATATCTCAACGGCATCTTCGACAGAGCCATGGAACCTTTTCGTAAATGACAAAAGGCGGTATGCATTAGTTTCTTAAAAATACATACCGCCATTTCTATACAAATAAAATTATCCATAATCATCTCTCTGCTAAAGAAATCCAAATATTTCCATGTCTGAGGGAAATAACTTTTGCGTCATTATTTACCAAAACATTCTTGATATCATGGGTTATTCCCATACCAAGACATTTGAAAACCGCCTCTTTTTGAGTCCATAGCTTATAGAACATATCGGCAGTATTATTTCCTTCATATATCATTTTCAATTCATCATCATTAAATGAATATTTCGCCAACTGCTCCCTAAATTTACCTATATCCTCCACATCAATACCGACAATTTTCCTTGACAAAACACATACAACTGCTGTTTTACAATGACTTATATTAAAATACCAGCCGGGATAATTCTTTAAAAACGGTTTTCCATGTTCATTATAGTCAAACTCCGGCATTCCTGACATTACCCCAATATCTTTCAAACCTTTGACCAATAGTAAATATGCCACTGCATTTCTGACACGGTTCGAATGATGTTTATACGCCATCATTTGTTCTGTTCTCCAAGATGGAAAAAATGTAACACATTGCTTTACAAAATCTTCTCCCAATTCTTCTATACTATCAAACAAATATATCTTCATGACGGCATTTATAATCTGCAAAATTAAACCTTTTAAGACAACTGTAAACAATTCATGTCTTTTAACAATAAAATTGTAACAAATGATACCTTCATAGACTGTATTATTGATTATTTTTGTAAAAAAATAAATATGCCAATGACAAATATCGATGACATTCTAAACAAAGAGTATCTTGATTATGAAGATATTGTAATACTTCTTTCTATTGAAGACAAAAATGACATGCAAAAAGTCTTCGACAAGGCATTATCAGTAAAAGCAAATGCCATAGGACGTTTTGTTTATTTGAGAGGATTGATAGAATTGTCCAATATTTGTAGAAAAAATTGCCTTTATTGTGGTATTAGACGTGATAACAGCAAAGCCATACGTTATACATTGTCTCACGATGAAGTTATGGAATCTGTACGTCTTACCGAGAAATACGGGTTCGGTTCTGTTGTTATCCAAAGTGGTGAACTACTTGGAGATACATTCATTGAAACATTGGAATCATATATAAAAGAGATACATCAAAATTATCCTGAACTACTGATAACCTTATCATGTGGAGAACAAACACCAGAAGTGTATAAACGCTGGTTTGACGCCGGAGCACATCGCTATTTGCTTCGTATTGAAAGCTCCGACGAAGAACTGTATTACAGCATTCATCCAAAAGATGAGAATCATTCATTTAAAGCAAGGATGCAAGCTCTAACAGACTTAAGAAACACCGGCTATCAAGTCGGTACAGGTGTCATGATAGGACTTCCAAATCAAACTGTTGAACATCTTGCTAAAGATTTGGTTTTTTTCAGAGATTTTGATGTGGACATGATAGGTATGGGACCATTTATAGAACACAGTGAGACACCTCTTTATGAAAAACGAAACCAGCTTTGGACTCTCGAAAAACGTTTTAATGTCAGCCTTTTAATGATTGCTATACTTCGCATTATGATGCCTACAATAAATATTGCAGCATCAACAGCACTTGAATCACTTGATAATCAAGGCAGACGAAAAGCCATCCTTGCCGGGGCCAATGTAGTTATGCCAAATGTAACACCATTATATAAAAAGAAAAACTATAAACTATATGAAAATAAACCCGGAATACATCTGAATCCATGGGAAAGTCTTAAATCCATACACGACAGCATAGAAAACTGCGGAGAACATATTTGTTATCATAATCCCGGAATTCCCAAACATTTCAGAGACAGAACCAACAATACATGATTCTTCATTGTTTTTTCAATACATACAAACTTTCACCTTGTATAATTGTTATTTATCATAAAAATAATTTACTATGTTCGAATTACCTAAATTACCTTATGACAGAGATGCATTAGAACCGCACATCTCTAAACAGACCTTGGATTTCCATTATGGTCAACATCATGCTACATACATTAAAAATCTTAACAACCTTATTGCCGGTTCTCCACTTGAAGACATGAGTATGGTCGATATAATAAAAAAAAGTTCAGGAGGAATTTACAATAATGCTGCACAAAGTTGGAATCATGAATTTTATTGGAATTGTATGTCTCCTAAAGCAAAAAAAATACCAGAGGGTCAACTAATGCATTCAATTATACGTGACTTTGGAAACTACAATGATTTTAAAGACATTTTCATTAAACAGGCTTCATCATTGTTCGGTTCAGGCTGGACATGGTTGGTGAGCGACAAAAAATTACGTTTGTCTATAATACAAACACATAACGCTGACAATCCATTAACATTAGATAATCTTACTCCACTTCTTACATGTGATGTATGGGAACATGCCTATTATCTCGATAAACAGAATCTGAGAACTGCATACGTCAATGAATTCTGGAATGTCATAAATTGGGATTTTGTCGAGAAAAATTATGATAATCATCAATAAAACAACTGTAAATATATTATTTAACAATAAATCTTGAATTATTATAAATTTTATTAAAATAACTTATTTATTATTAAAATATAACACTTTCATAATTTTTCAGAATACTTATACATAAAAAAAAGGGACGCTGTTGCGTCCCCTTTCTCTTCTTAATCATACTCGATGATTATTTGATAACGGTGATCCTCTTCACTGTCACTCCGCTCTCGCTTACTATCTGTA